>JAIKVQ010000069.1 GCA_024685565.1 Bacillota bacterium | reverse complement strand
TTCGGGACATATCGGTCCGAAAAGTGCAAGCCTTATCGGGAATTTCTGATATGCAGGATTTCCGCTGCAGGCTACCATATACTCCAAATCAATCCATTCCTTTGATGCCATTAAGTCCTTTGGCCCTACGCTGACAGCCTTAGGAGGAACATTAGCAATATCGCCCGAGCAGCCGAACATTCCGCGAAGTGAGTCATGCGCAATCATTTCAGGCATAGGCGTCACAAGTCTTGAGCCTATTTTTGAAAACTCGTCCATTGTCTTTGCAGGAAAGCCGTATGAGTCAATAGCTCCAATACCACCCGACCAGCTAAGTGCAGTATATGCCACATCCGCACCGCCCAAAGCCGCTAATTCATCAGAATATGTATCAATATTATCCTTTGTCCAAAAATGGATATTTTCCATAGGCATACGCAATTTAGCGTCAAGACGGTTATAAAAATACTTCATAAACTGTCCACTGCGACTAAAAGGACTCTGCCACGGTGCAACCTCGCCTTTTTCGTTGGCATATTCATATAAAAAGAATATATGCACATTCCGGCAGCTTATTATGAGCTTATTCAAAACCTCTGCAACGCTGATAAAAACAGCATTTTCAGGGCTTGGTATAATAAGCACAAGCTTTTCGTTCTTCACATCAGACATTCTTATTCTTTGCATAAGGTCTGTTGCAAAGTAGTTATGCACATCAAATACAACCTTAAGCTCAAAATCAGGGTTTTCAAAAATCTTCCCTTGCTTTGCGTACAAATCTTCATTTACTACGCTGTCTACAATTTCTTGCTCCCTAAACGGCAGCCACTTTGCCGGAGCAAATTTGTAAGAATTATAAAAAGACATTTTTTATACCTCCTTTTTCTGTTTTCAGTCTTTTTTAATTATTTTAAGAGCTTCCCACTCATTTTTATACACACCTATTCCAATTCCCGCCATAATAGCAGCACCAACGGCACCCGTCACAGAGCCTTGCACTGCAAAAATGGGGATTTTGAGCATTTCTTTTAATATATTTATCCACATAAAGCCTTCGGACGGTCCGCCGACAACCTTTGCAGATTTTGCAGATATCCCAAAATTTTCTAATCTTTCAAGCTTTTCTTTTAGAAGTCTTACAGTTCCTTCCATTATCGCCCTTGCAATATCTTCTTTGGGGTATTTCCCTATCAGTTCATCATCAGGCTCATTTAATGGATTTATTGTAAGCCCGTTTGCACCACTTACGCTTTTAGATGCCAAATCATTCAATATTTCAACCGCTTTTGACGAATTGTCTATGTAGCGGGTTAAGTACTTTTTTATTCCGACTGATACGGAGGAAACTGACACCATTGCACCAAAACACCCTTCAGGCGATAAAAACGGGTCAATCAAAGCTCCTGATTTTACAATCTTTTCACGGGATTTAACAGGCAGAAATGCCACCCAAGAAGTCCCAAGTGAGAAAAGCATATCGCCTTCGTTCAAAACACCTGAGCCTCTTGCTGCAGACGGATGGTCGAATGTTCCGAGCACTACAGAAGTTTCTTTATCAAGTCCGCAAAGTCCTGCTGCTTTATCTGACGCCCTGCCCAATACGGTACCCTGCGGTAGCACGGGAGGCAGCTGATTTTCCGAAATACCCAATTTATCCAAAAATTCAGTAATATACTTGCCTGTTTTCTGATTTATCAAGCAAGACGGTGTTCCTGCCGAAGTGCTTATGCCCCATTTCCCCGTCAAAGTATAATAAAGGTATTCCGTGCTCATGCAAGCCATACCGCAGTTTTCCAGAATTTCTGGCTGATGCTTTTTTATGTAGCAAAGCTGTGCCAAAGGAAGTGCTTTTAATGAGGACGGCCAACCGATTAAATCATAAAGTTCATCTTTATCAACTTCGCCTAAAACTTCCGTTCCTTCATTTGTTACACGCTTGTCCTGCCAGCTGATAATCGGAGTAATAGGTTTATTATCTTTATCCAAAATCAAAAGATTTCCGCTCGCTGATGCAGCACAAATTCCCGAAACACTTTTGCCCTCGGAAAGCTCTGCTATGGCAGAATAGCAGGCGCTTACAAATTTATCTGCATCAATCTGGACAATGCCGTTTTCAAGCCTTTCATAATCAAAAGACTTGTTCGCCGTTTTTGCTATTTTGCCTGAATCTGTCATAAGAACGCCCTTTACAGACGATGTTCCTATATCAAGTCCTATAAGGTAACACATTCTATTCACCCATTACCATAACCTGCACGGTTCTTTGTCTTGCGCGGGTATTGTCAAAGTCAATAAAGTGTATAAATCCGAATTCTCCCAAATCAAGCTCTCCGTTTTCAATAACGATAGTTTCGCTTCTGCCGATAATTGATGACCGCAGATGCGCATCCGTATTATGACAACCCCATGCGTCCTCATCATGTTCTTCGGCAAATTTCAAAGCCTTTGGGCCCGGGTGCAGATACATACCCTCATACCGACATTCGGGAATGATTTTTTCCATAACATTTACAAGGTCTTGTTGCAAGGTTTCAAGTCCTGTCATTGACATATCAAAGGCGCACTCCTGCGTTATCACGCAACAGGTGGTGTGATGCGAATATACAACGCAAATCCCCTCTTTTATACCTGATTTTTTTACTATTTCCTTTGCCTTTGCCGTAACATCGTGAAAGGTATATGCCCTGTCCTTTGACTGCACCTTAAAAGCTTCTCTGTAAATCATTTTCTTCCCTCCAAGTCATCCTTTGCTCTTCTTACTGCAGCTATCATCTCATCAATCATTGCTATCGGATCTTTAGCATTCATTATGCCCGATGCCGCTCCTGCCGCCTCCGAGCCTGCCATAATG
>JAIKVQ010000060.1 GCA_024685565.1 Bacillota bacterium | reverse complement strand
AAGGTTATTCCTATAACAGCAACAACTACAATTATAACTGCAAAAAGGTCGATTACGCTGACTTTACCACCGATTTTTCCGTTTTTATCAATTAACACAAAATCACCCCCATTAATCCTCTGTTTCCTCTGCAATAACAATATACCCGTGCAGGCTGTAACCTTTCCCGTGAATATATGATTCCTCTCCTACACGTATGGGAACATTACCGTTTAAAATTTCATTATCTGAGACATTTGCCATACATTCAAGCTCCACCAAAACATCTGACTTTCCGATTACGCTTTGAGAAACATATCTCCCTAAATTTGCACTGAAACTGTCCTCAAAATGCTGTGTTTCGGTAACATTTGTGACAGTAGCGTATGCTTTTTCCTTAAGACTTATTGAAACCTCGTCGCCGACAGAAATAATATCCTGCATACCCTCATCTACATTTGTTGCCAGCACGCAAAAGCGTACTTTTTGAGTTTGACCTCCGTCTGATATAATGCTCTTCATTTTTAAAAAGCCAAAAGCAATAACCAATACCAAAAATATTACAATAAGTAAATCAATAGCAGTAAATTTTGTTTTTTTCATTAGCGTTCCTCCATAAGACTTTTATATATTTGCTCTGTTTGTTCTGTCATTTTGCGTGCAGTAAAACTCTCGGCAAAAATCCTTTTACTGCCCTTTGAAAGTTTATCATATAAACTTTTATCGGATAAGAGCATTTCAATTGCATATGATAGCTTTTCTGAATTCTTTTGCGGAACAACAATTCCGTTTTCGCCGTCCTTTATAACCCCCGGATTTCCGCCAAAATCGGAAACGACAGCAGGTATTCCAAGGCTCATACCTTCTAATAGAGAAAGGCTTGTCGCCTCAGTTCCGAAAGATGCGTTCGCCTGTATATCGGTAATCCTTAATAAGTTGTCAACATCACTCAAAAATCCGGTAAATATTATATCTTTTTCTCTTTTAAGAATTGAAACCTTTTCCTTTAAATGCTCTTCATAAGAGCCTGTGCCTGCAATAAAGAATTTAGCTTTAAATCCTCTTTTTAAAATACTATCCGCCGCATCTATAAAATAGTCATGCCCCTTAATGTCCTCAAGGCGCGCAACTATTGAAACAACTTTCTCATCTTCAGCTACTCCAAAACGTTTTTTTAATTCAGATTTATTACTGATTTCCTCCAGCGGATAAACACCGTTTAAAATCACCTGAATTTTCTTGGTAGATACCCCTGTTTTAACGAGATTATCCTTTGCGGCATCTGCAACGGCAATTATTTTGTCGGCAAAAATATTATTTATAAAGCCGTTTATTGCCTTACCTATACCCCTTGAAATATGCTTTGACGGCGGAAAGACCGAATGACGCGTATATACCGTTTTTATTCCGCACAGTTTCGCCGCAATTCTTGCAGACATACTCGCATGTGTATGCACAATATCAGGCTTTTCTTCCTTAAAAATTTTGATGAATTTGAATATGTCGGAAAAATACAATGATTTATCAGGCGCAATATCTTCCTCTATAGCCTCTATTCCCAATTCATCTATCTTAGGTTTTAAAAGACTGTTTTTGGGAAGTACACATACGGCGGTAAACATCGTTTTATCAAGTTCTTGAAGTAAAACCAAAAGGCATCTTCCCGCACCGCCGATATTAGTATCGCTTGAAACCTCAATTATTTTCAATAGCATTACCCTCCTTAATATTACAAATACAGCAAGAAAATGCAATAATCATAAAGAACATGGACATCATTCGGTAATTATAGAAGGTATAATCAAACATACTTTGTACCAGAAATCCCGATACTGCACTAATCGACGCAAGAGCGACTATGCCGTCCCTGCTGCGTTTCCCTCTATCAGAAAAGGTCCCGGACATCTTCTTTAAATAAATAACTATTGTTATTAAAAATATTATAAGTGCACATATGCCGCCCTCTGTTAAAAGCTGCAAATAGAGATTGTGCGAATGCGGAGCAATTATTGAATTATAGGAATAAAAAGGATATACACTCCTGAAAGCACCCTCTCCCATGCCTATTCCGCCAATCCAGAAATCGCGTAGCATAGATAGTGTTCCCAGCCAAATAAATACCCTATAAGAGGTTGATGAGTCTTCTAAATTGCCTACGCTCATAAATCTGTCTATCATCGCTTGCGGCAAGACAAACGGAAGTGCTAAAATTGCAAAGGGCAAAAGTCCCCAGAGCCTTCCGTTATAAAAGGTTACAAATATGACAGCAGTGACAAAAAGTCCTATCCAGCAGCCTCTGGACTGCGTTAAAACCATACAAAGAGCGCTTGCCGCAGCTGTTCCCATAAAAAACCATTTTTCCAAAGTTTTAAAGCTTGTACTAAGTACCAAGAATATGCTAAGCGGTATTACCAAAAGCAAATATTCGCCAAGCACATTCGGATTTTCCATTGTGGAATATGCCCGCATTGTCGCATTTTCAAACATTTCTTCATCAATCCATGCATTTGCGGTATTCCAGCCGAAAAGGTACTGTGCTATTCCGTAAATACTTACAAAAAAGCCTGCTATAACAAAAACTTTTATTATTGAATAAAGCTGCTCTCTTGTTTTAACCGCATTTGTTATGATAAAAAAGTGTCCGACAAATATCAAATACATTCCCCATACCAAAATGCTCTTCTTCGCATTAAAGGAAAACATCGACGAAATAAGCATAAATATAAGGAAAAATCCTAATCCCGTGCCAACACCGTCAATTTTCCATTTAAAATTCTCTTCTTTAAGAGAAAAAAAGCAAAAGCAAAGAGATGTATATACTATAAGCGCCGCTAAAACCATTGTAGGTATAAAAGGCGCTGAAAACACTGAAAAGAATATGCCCGCGATAGGATATTTTAAAACAAGCACCGCACCGACTAAACCAAAAAATGGGATTATTCCTAAAATAATGGATTTTTGTGACAGAACCCCGCAAAGAACTCCAATCAAAATTGCAAGGACAAACGCAATCGGTTTTTTAATATTATCCTTATTATAAAAATCCCATGAAACATTCTTAAACCCGACTATTGAAGTAATAAGCCTTACAGTCATACTCTCTTTGAAAAAGTCTGTAACATTAAAATCAACCAAGAGCATAACAACTGAAATAGCTGAAATTACCGCAAGTTTTACTGAAAATGAAAAAGCGAATATTTGCCGTGATAATGCTGCTGAAAGTATAATAAGACCGTAAAATTTCGTGTTTAGCGAAAGTGCATTATCCAGAAATGCAAATACGCTTTTTAATATAAAGCTTCCTTCATATGCTGAGGATATTTTTTTGCCTGCAACTTTGCCTGTTTTTTCCATTATTAAAAACGGCAGGTGAATAATTTTATATAAAAGAGAGTTTTTTTCCAAATCCGCATTACCAAAGTTTTTAATTCTTTCTACAATCACGCTTTTTTGCCACGAATTTGAGAATGCAGAATATATTCTATCGAAAGTACGATATAGTGTGCTTTCTTTAAAAACACGCCAAAACGAACAGAAAAATCCTGCAATCGCAGAAATGATTGCGCTATGCATCGTCTTTACCCTCCTTTTTTAACAGATTAACTATGACATCAATTTTAAGCAAAAGACACCCGCCTGAATATATAACGAGTCCTGCAATGCCGCAAACAGCAAGTATAATCAGCTCTCCGACAAGCGAGCCCGAAAGCCTCGTCCCGATCAATCTATACACGGTAATCATAGCCGCGCCCATAATAACAGCTGACATAAGAGTTTTTATTATATTTAATAAATCGCTTTTTTTAAAGAGCGTCTTATAATATCTTTTCATAAAAATGTAGTTTAGAAATGCATTCACGTATGAGCCAACCGCTGCTGCTATCGCAAGTCCTGATATCCCAAGCCGCGAAGAAAGCGTGTATGCCGTTACGATATTTGCTGCCATCGATACAATTGCATTTATCATAGGTGTTTTTGAATTCTGCATAGAAAAGAACGCCTTTGACAGTATCTCGTTATACGCAAGAGCAATCATGCCGAAAGCATAGCAGGAAAGCGCTCCGCAAGTCCTTAAAGTGTCTTCATAAGTAAATCCGCCATGCTGATAAAGTAACGCAATAATAGGCTTTGCAAGCACAGCTGTAACAGCTGCTATAGGAAGAATTATCACTGTAACAGCTTTTAGCGATGTGACAAGCATTTCCTTTGCCTCTTCCATTTTATCCTGTGCATATGCACGCGACATTTTAGGAAAAAGAAGGTTTGTTATAACAAAGGAAAATACGCCTGTTATAACAATATATAGTCTGTTTGCATATTCCAAAGAGGATACTCCTCGTTCAATTCCCGATGCCAGTCTTGTGTTTACTATGGTGTATAAAGGCTGCACCCAAGTGCTTACAAGCATCGGAAGAGCAAGTTTCATTGCATTTTTTACATTTTCATCTTTAAGATTTATCTGCGGTCTAAACTTAAATTCAAACCTTTTTAAAGACGGTATCTGGATAAAAACCTGCAGGCTCCAAGCAATAACCATAGTAACCGCAAGTCCGTAAACACCAAACTTTTTTCCGAATATAATAAAATATAAAATTACTGCAAGGTTTGAAACAAGGCTCATAATAGCAGGAATATTATACTCACCGAACGACTGCAAAATTCCTACAAAAGAAAATGCAAGACCTGTGCAGATAATCATAGGAAACATTATAGCAGAAAGATGCATCGCAAGTTGATGCGTTTCTGCGTCAAAGCTGGGTGCCATAAGGTATATCAGCTTATCGGAAAAGGTAATTCCGAAAATGGTTATAAGTCCCGTAATAAGTAAAACCATACCAATAAAGCGATTTGCAAAAATGAGTGCCGATTTTTTATCTTCCTTTTTTAGAACGCTGTTAAAAATCGGTATAAATGCTGCAGAGATAACTCCGCCTATTACCAAATCAAAAAGAGTTGTCGGAAGCTTTGTTGCCGCAAGATATGCGTTCGCCTCCATCCCGGTCCCAAAAAAAGCGGCAATTAACATATCGCGTATTAGCCCGCATACCTTAGCTAAAAAGGTGGCAACTGCCATAAATCCTGCTGTTTTTATAATTGTGCGTGTCTCTTTCATATGTTCTTTTCCCCGCCAAGGAGTTTTTTCATAAGTACTCCGTTCATTTCTGCCATTTTGCGCATATCCCGTATTTCATACTTCATATGGGATTTTACTGAGTCATAGTTTTGGCAAAGCAAGTCCAAAACCTCGCAAAGCGACGACGTCGTGAGGTAATTTATATCGATAAATCTGTTCTCGTTAATGTATTCCAAAAAGCCTTTTACCTTAGGATCGTACACTATACCTATTGCAGGAACAAGACTGCTTGCCGAATAGATAAGACTGTGAAGTCTCATACCTACACACACATACATTTCACCTACTAACGATAAAATTGTTTCAAACGGATATTTACCGCTTACGATGGTTGCTCCGTTTTTCATTGTATTCTTTATTTTAAGGCTGACGGAATAATCAACTTTTGTCTGCATTGGTAAAAACACGGTATAAATATCGTACTTTTCCTTTGCATAATCACAAAAATCGGCAATTATTTTTGTGAAATTATATGGGTTGTCCTTCCAATCACGCACAGAGACACACATAAGCTTTTTTTCTTTAGGTATTTTGTAAATTTCAAAAATTCTTTCTGCCTCGTCATTTTTTTCAAGCAAAAATACAGGATCTGCCGTAAGTTCTATAGGAGGTTTTGTAACGCCGATCTGTTCAAGCTCGGAAATTGAGTTTTTATCACGAAGAGTTATCAAATCAACACAATTTAAAACATTTTTTGTCTTTTCAATATTCTTGAAAGATTTTAATGGTCCTATTCCATTTGCATAAAGCATGACCTTTTTCTTGAAAAAAAGGGCGATCTTAATTACAGTAAGATAATATATAAGTGATTTTGTGCTGGTAGCATCCTGAATAAGCGTGCCTCCGCCCGAAATCAAAAGATTACATCTTGATATATGCCACAATACCGTAAAAGGATTGTAACGGTAAACAGAGGCAACACCATATACAGCTTTAGTCCTTTTCGGTGATTTGGAAAGCACGGTAATATCAGCATTTTTATAGTCTTTTTTTATTTGCTTTATTATTGTCAGAAGCAATGCGTCGTCACCGCTGTTTTCAAACCCGTAATAGCCTGAAATAACGAATTTCATATCACCTTTCCTCCATCGCTTCTTTATACACTTTTTCCGCATCATCAGTCATTTTGGAAACAGAATAGTGTTCCAAAACAACACTTCTTGAATATTTTGAAATCCTATCTATATCCTCTTCCCACATACCGAAAAAGTTTGCAATATCCTGCGTTAAAACCTCGGTTTTTGATTCAATACATCCACGGCAGCAGAAATTTGTTTCAAGAGCTACATCTAACTTACTTTCATCAAAAAGACCTATGTAGCCTTCATTACCTGCAATTATGCAAGGCTTTTCCGACGCCATAGCCTCAAGTGCAGCGCGCGAAACGCCCACAAAAAGACTGCCTGCTGAAATTATTTTATTTATATCAGTTCTTGCACCCGTCAGCATTATAATTTTTCTGCCGTATTTTTCATTTACTGCATCAGCCTCTTTTTTTACAGCGTCAAAATCATTACCTCCACCGACTATAATGCACTTTAACCCATCAATCACCGGACAGAGGGCATCAATAGCTGATATAAGCTGATGAGCAACAAGGCTCCTGTCGGCATCCATACGGCTTACATAAACTATTGTTTTATCGCCTTCTGTTATGGAAAATTCTTGTTTAATATCATCACAAGGGATAGTTTTAGCAAATTTTTCGGTATCAATACCGTTTACAGTAACAGTAATATCCTTTTCTGGAATATGGTAATTATCCATAAGATATTTCTTTATATCATCGCTTACCGCAAGTGTTTTTTGCCCCCAGTCGGTAATATATTTAAGCCCGTATTTTGTGGTAAATATCCAATGTGCAGTTGTAACAAACGGAAATTTCATGTTTTTATGCAGTTTCCCAAGCAAAAAGGACGGAATTCTCGCGTGAGAATGGACAATATCGATATTTTCGTCTTTTATTATTTTCTTTAAAAGCGACAAAGATGATACAATATTATTCGGCTTTTTATTTTGAAGGGGCACTTTATAGTGCTTAATGCCAAAATCTAAAAGCTCCCTTTCATAAACTCCGCCATTTGATGCAACTATGACATTATGACCGCGTCTTTTAAGCTCTTTTGAAAGCTCTGTGACGTGCGTTTCTGCACCGCCTATATCAAGTCCCATAAGCGCCATAAGTATATTCAATTACACCGCACCTCCTTTTTAGTTTCTGCTGTCAATTATAAGCGTAACAGGCCCGTCATTTTCTAAATCAACCTTCATATCTGCGCCAAAAATTCCGCTTTCTGCTTTTCCACAAGATTTTTGGCAGTAATCAATAAACTTTTCATACATAATTTTTGCAAATTCCGGCTTTCCTGCTTGGGTAAAATCGGGACGTCTTCCCTTTTTACAGTTACCAAAAAGCGTAAATTGGCTTATGATTAAAAGCTCGCCTCCGATATCTTGAAGAGAAAAGTTCATTTTCTCGCTCTCGTCCTCAAAAATGCGAAGACCTATGATTTTATCGGCAAGCCATTTTATATCCTGATCGTTATCATCATCGCAGACACCTAAAAATACGAGTATTCCCTTATCTATTTCCCCGCAGATTTTTCCGTCTACAGATACAGAAGCACGATTTACCCTCTGTATAACACATTTCATACTACTTTACCTCAATCATTGGTTCTAAAAGATTATGTAAAATGCTGTAACCGTAATAAAGGTCGGGACACCATTTTCCACCAAGCTCCTCCAAGGTTTTAACAGTTCCTGCCCAAGTTAGCGATTTTACTGAATAATACCGTCCATGCGGCTCGCCGTACGGCTCTGTTCCTATATATGCGGCAACATGATTAAAATGCGCCCTTACACCGTCATCCGGAGTTGCAAAAATTTCGTGAACATCGCCGTTTTCATAGCGCGGTTTAATACCTGCCCAGTTATTATCCTCAGCTTTTACCATTCTTCCAAACTTTCCGAAACCCGTTTCCTTTGCCGCCTGAGCATACAAAATATCAGGGCGTATTCCCGTAAGCTCTCCATATTTCCAATAAACATCGGCAATATCAATATAAATCTGTGCAGCACCCTTATTTTTTGCCCACTTCTTTGCATTCTCAAGCGTAACCTGGCTCTCTCCCAAAAGCGGTGTTGATGATGGTATTACTCCAAGATTAAGCGTCAGAGTACCGGCTTTTGACGCCAGAACTCTGTACAAAAGCGAACACGCCTCAGCTCTTGTAAGTAAATCTGTGGGGCGTAAATAACTATTATCGCCTACATAGTAACCCCTTTCAACAGCTATGCACATAAGCTTTTTATAATCCGAATCAACCTTAGATGCGTCCTTGAAGTTATAAGAAAGAATATCGCTGTTTCTTATATTGCTCTCTTTAAGACCTGACGCTAAAACCAACGAGGCTGCAAATTCCTCTCTTGTAACCTGCTCTTCAGGCTTAAATTTTGTCCAGTTTTTTTTCATATAATCTTTAAATGCAAATATATAGTTATATGACCATTTCTCCTCGGACACATCACTAAACCCTATTTCGGAACTCTTGTCTGAAGTAAGCGCAAAGGCATCAACAAAAATTTTTGCCATTTGCTCTCTTGTAATATTATCCCCAAGCGCCAAATCACCGTTTTCCATACCGGAAAGTATTTTTTTATCTACGCAATACTCCACTGCGGTTTTTGCCCATTCAAATTCGGCAAAGACCGCACTTTGGAGTACAGATATATTAAGAATAGCCAAAATTAATAAAGCAATTCTCTTTTTCATAATAATATTATTCTCCTGTTATAACTTTTTTGGGGCACAATTTTGCACACAGACCGCAGGACTCACACTTTTCATAGTCGATTTTTGCAAGATTATCTGTTACCGTTACTGCCCCGAACGGACATTTGTTTTCACAAATCTTGCAGCCAATACAGCCTGACGAGCAAATTTTCATAGTCTCTTTGCCAATCAGCTTATTCTTACAAAGCACTGAAGCTACACTGTTTTTCGGCACAAGTTCAATAACTTTTTTCGGGCAGGCTTTCACGCACATACCGCAGGCTGTGCATTTTTTCTCATCTACCTTTGCCACACCGTCAATAATATGAATAGCGTCAAACTGACACACCTTTGTACAGGTACCATATCCCAAACAGCCGTATTCGCAGTCCTTTTGTCCGCCTCCGAGTTTGGCTACAGCATTACAGTCCAAAACTCCTTGATAATCATATTTTTCAGTTGCCGTACCCTTTATTCCTCCGCAAAGCACGCGTGCAACTTTAGGTACTGTTTTTTCAGCAGTCTTGCCCATAATAGCACCTATTTTTTCTGAGACTCCTGCACCTCCCACACTGCAGCAATTTATAGGCGCACCTTTTTCAACTACTGCATTTGCGTAAGCACCGCAGCCTGCAAAGCCGCAGCCTCCGCAGTTAGCTCCGGGGAGAACTTCTTCAATTTTTCCGATTCTTTCATCGGCATTTACTTTAAATATAACGGCAGCAAGCGCAAGCAAAAGCCCAAAAACAAGACCTATCGCTCCTACCGCTATTGTAGCTAAAACAATACTGTTCATAATGTTCCTCCGTTATATACTAAACCCCGAAAATCCCAAAAATGCTATTGCCATAAGTCCTGCTGTAACAAGGGCAATCGGAAATCCCTTAAAACTTTGAGGAACTTCCTTTTCGTCTATTGTTTCTCGGATACCCGCAAAAAGTATTATCGCAAGTGAAAAACCAAGTGCCGCAAATGCACCGTATAAAACAGAATGAATAAAGTCATACGAATTTTGCACATTTATAAGCGTTACCGCCAAAACGGCACAGTTTGTAGTAATGAGTGGCAAATATATGCCAAGTGCATTGTAAAGTGCAGGCATTGATTTTTTTATAAACATTTCCACAAATTGAACGAGACCTGCAATTATCAAGATAAATACTATAGTCTGCAAATATTCCAGATTAAATCTTGATAGCAGAAAGTAATTTGCACACCATGTAAAGGCTGAGGCAAGCGACATAATAAATACAACTGCCATACCCATACCGAGTGCAGTATCCGTTTTTTTAGAAACTCCTAAAAAGGGACAGCAACCCAAGAATTTAACCAAAACAAAATTTTCGGTAAAGAGCGCTCCGATTAAAAGCGTGATTAAAGAAGGCTGACTCATTGTTCGTTATCCCCCTTTTTTCTTTTTGATACAACAAAATTTATTGCTGCAATCAAAATTCCAAGCGTGATAAATCCTCCGGGCGGCATACCTATTATTGAAATCGGCTTTACTGCGCCTCCGTACAGTGTATGCCCAAGTATTGTTCCTTGTCCTAAAATTTCTCTCACCGCTGATATTATACAAAGTGCAGCGGTAAATCCAAGTCCCATACCAAGTCCGTCAACAGCCGAGCGGAAAACACTGTTTTTTGATGCAAACGCCTCAGCTCTTGCAAGAATTATACAGTTTACAACTATAAGCGGAATGAAAAGTCCGAGTGATGCATACAAAGACGGCACATATGCCTGAAGTACCATCTGCACAATAGTTACAAAGGTTGCTATAATAACAATATAAGCTGCAATTCTTACCTTGTCAGGTATGATTTTTCGGAGAAGTGAAATCAAAATATTTGACATTATAAGAACCGCTGTCGCGGAAAGTCCCATACCGAAACCGTTAGCAAGTGTTGTAGTAACAGCAAGTGTAGGGCACATTCCCAATAGCTGTACAAATGTGGGGTTTTCGTAAAGAATACCGTTTAAAAATACAGAATTTTTCTTATCCATTATTCGTCACCCCCGATTATCTTCACAGCGGCAAGAGCCTCATTTACTCCCCTTGTTACTGCTTTAGATGTAATAGTTGCTGATGATATTGCGTCGATCTGATTTCCTTTTGCACCGTTTTTAGATACTTCTATATTTTCAGTTTTGCCGATAAACTGTTTTTGCCACTCAGGTTCGGTACATTTTGCGCCCAGACCTGCTGTTTCTCCTTGTGAAATTATTGAGATACCTGTAACTTTAAGTTCCTTATCTATGCCGACTGCCATTGAAATTTCGCCGCCATATCCCTTTGGCGACGCAAAAACGACAAACCCCGCATCGCTTTCGTAAATTCTTGTTAAAGATAAATCCTCTGATAATTCCAAGGGTACTTCTTCAAAGGTATTTGCATCCGGAAGAACTTCTGTCATAGCCTCTTCCATCTTCAAACTTTCCTGCTCCGCAATAATCGGCGCGGTAACATTGTTTACCATAGCAAGTATCAATGCGGCAACTGCCGTAATTATGAAAAGTATTATTCCAACTCGGATTATTTCAAATCCTTCTCTTTTTCTATGCATCTTTTCTTACCTCCCCGAACGGCTTAATTATTGTAAAGCGTTCAATAATAGGTGTAACAAGATTCATAAGCAAAATTGAGAAAGACACACCCTCTGAGTAACTCCCAAATTTTCTTATTGCAAATGTTAAAAACCCGCAACCGATTCCGAAAATAATTCTTCCTAAGTGCGTTGTAGGAGTTGTTACGTAATCGGTAGCCATAAATACTGCACCGAGCAGAAGTCCGCCCGTCAGTATATGTAAAAGGGTGAAATATCCTTGGGAAAATTCGGTATTATTGTCACCGAAGAAATATATAAGTATTGCAAATGATGCAATATAGAAAACAGGTATTCTAAAATCAACAGTACGTTTTATCAAAAGATATAAAAATCCCAATAAAATCATCGCACCCGAGGTTTCACCTATACACCCCGCTTTTACACCCCAAAACGCATCAAAAAGCGACGGAAGTGCGCCTTGTGAAACGCCTTTTATAATTGCAAGCGGTGTTGCAGAAGAAACGGCGTCTGCACCGTAACCCATAAAAGGATTTACAAATGCCGTCATACAGCCTGCCCATGAAACGGTCATAAAGCACCGCGCCGCAAGGGCAGGATTCATAAAGTTTTTACCAAGTCCGCCATAAAGCTGTTTTACTATGATAATCGCAAAAACAGAGCCGATAATTACCATCCAAAGCGGTATAGTTACCGGAAGATTTAGTGCAAGCAAAAGTCCCGTAACAACCGCAGACAAATCGCCTATTGATGCAGGCTTTTTAAGTGCTTTTCGGTATAAATACTCTGACAGTACAGATGCCGCAACAGATGTCAAAATCACTAAGATTGCACGGTACCCGAAGAAATATACCCCCGCAAACGTAGCAGGCAAAAGCGCTATAATTACGTCACGCATAATTGAGCTTATAGTATCCTTTGCCTTAATATGCGGAGAAGATGAAACGATATATTTATTATCCATTTTTACTTCTCCTTTTTTCAAGTATTTTCTGTTTTCCGACACGTATATTCTGAACAAGTCCCTGTTGTGCAGGACATTGATATGAACAAAGACCGCATTCTATACAATCAAGAATGTGATATTTTTCGCACATTTCCAAATTATCCTCTTTGGCATATTTTGAAAGATATAGCGGCATAAGGCGCATAGGACAATGCATTGTGCATCTGCCGCACCTGATACACGGAGTATCGGGGTTATATATCTCCGCCGCCTCGGTAAGTGCGAGAATTGCCGACGTAGTCTTTATTGTAGGCGTCTCATCGGAATACTGTGCAATTCCCATCATAGGTCCGCCGTTTAATAACTTTTTAGGAGGAGCAATAAATCCACCCGCATTTTCAATAACAAACTTAAAGGGTGTTCCAAGTCTTACTTCTAAATTGCAGGGATTTTTTACGGCATCGCCTGCTACTGTAATTATTCTTGAAATAAGCGGTAAACCCGTATCAAATGTTTCGGCTATCTGGTATGCGGTATCGACATTCATAACTATTGCGCCGACATCAACCGGCAATCCGCCAGACGGCACCTCTCTTCCCGAAACAGCCTTAATTAAATGCTTTTCCGAACCTTGAGGATATTTTGTTTTAAGAGGTACAATTTCCACTCTTTCATCTCCAAGCGATTTTAACTTTTTTATGGCGTTTGATTTATTTACCTCTATTGCAATATATCCTTTTTTCAAATCAAAGAGTCCAAGGCAGATTTTAAGACCTTTTACAACTTTTTCACCCTGTTCTAAAAGCCTTCTGTGGTCAGATGTGAGGTAAGGCTCACACTCTGCCGCATTCACTATCAGATGTGTCACCTTTTTACCCTCAGGCGGTGAAAGTTTTACGTGCGTTGGAAATCCTGCACCGCCCATACCAACTGCTCCGCTGTTGCGGATAGCCATAACTATTTCTTTTTTTGACATAGAGTTAATGTCAAGAGGTTTGATGTTTTCTGACAACTCATACTTGAAGTCATTCTCAACAAAAACTGCCGTAGTTTTTGTTCCAGAAGGATGAAAATACGGCTTAATATCTATTACTTTACCGGAAATTGAAGAATGTACGGGAACGGAAACAAAAGCATTAGAATCCGCGAGTACATCACCGACTTTGACAATATCCCCGACATTTACTTTCGCTTCAAGCTCAGCTCCGATATGCTGCCTGAGTGGAAAAATATGAACAGGAGCTCCGTCGATTTTACGAATAGGGATTTTATTCGTATTTTCCTTGTGGTCAGGTATATGCATACCGCCTTTAAACGTTTTAAGCAAGATGCCACCTCCAAACAAATTATCTGTGAAAGTTCAATTTCATACTTAGAAATAATTATATCACATTTTTTGTGTAAGTTCAATTCTTTGCGGTATTTTTATTACAAAAAAAACAGATTTTTTACACAATCTGCTTTATAATACCAAAAGAAATTAAAGACATTATAAGTCCTGCCGTCAATACACCCAAAAATATCGGAAAAATAGAATCACGAAATTTCATACGCATTAAAACAGCCGCCAATGAACCAGTCCACGCGCCTGTCCCTGGAAGAGGTATAGCAACAAACAGAAAGAGACCGAATTTGCCGTATTTCTCTATAATATCCGCCTTAGAAAGCGCACGGTTTTCGAGTTTTTCTACGGTATTTTTTAAAGGGGTGTTTTTTAGCCATATAAAAATTTTATCAATAAAGATTAAAATAAAGGGTATTGGTAGCATATTCCCTATAACTGCAATCACGTATGTGCTTAAAAATTCCATTTTCAAAAAGCCTGCCGCTAAAAGGCTTCCGCGCAGTTCCAAAATAGGTATCATTGAAATTATAAATACGATAAATTCCTTTGAGATTTTTCCTCTCAAAAAATATACTATCATCTCTACTATTCCGCTCATATCTCCTCCTAAAATCGCAAGTACTTTGGGAAATGATTTTTAAGTATTCCGTCTGCTCCCTTGCCAAATCCAATCGGGTATCCTTTATAAGTAACAGCAGTCCAGCCTTGAATGTCTGTTTTTTGCGTTTCGCCCCTAAAATATTTCTCTGCATCATCAGTTTCTTTGCTTCTCTTGAAATCTTTTGCCGAAAGTGCAAGGCAAAGTGCATAAGACGGTTCAAACCTGCCTTTTTTTACAGTGCCTAAAAAAAGGCCTGCAAGCGGTGTTTTGATATTATCTATATTTATGCCCTGCGGCAATAAATATAAGCGTTCACCGAAAGAAATTACATTTCCGCAAAGCTTTATATTTAAGTTTTCCTTTTCAAAATTTCTATATATATCAGCTAACTGAGATGTTTTTTGCATCTGCAAATCTGCCTTTTCATCACCTTTTTTATGAAAAAGAGCAACGAAATGTCCTTCGCCTTTAGACACGTGCGGAAAAACTCTTTTTGCTGCCGACAAATCGAATTTTGAGTTCACCCACTCGCCGTTTGCATCACAAAGACCGTCAAGTTCAATATTTATAAGCTCAAGTTCTGGATATGTGCTTAAAAGCCAGTCGATAACTCCCTCATTTTCGCATGGTGCAAATGTGCAGGTCGAATAAACCATACTGCCTCCGCCTTTCAGCATCTTAACAGCTTCTGCAAGTATCTTTTTCTGACGTTTAGCACAAGAATAGGTATGCTCTACACTCCACTCAGTTATCGCTGCGGGTGTTTTTTTAAACATACCCTCACCCGAGCAAGGCGCATCAACTATAATTTTGTCGAAAAATGCGGTGTATTTTTCCGAAAGCCGCGAAGGTGTTTCATTAGTTACTACTGCATTTTTTACGCCCATACGCATAATATTTTCCGCAAGGATTTTAGAACGTTTTTCTATTATTTCATTTGCAACCAAAACGCCCTCTCCGCATAGTTTTTCTGCTGCCTGAGTCGCCTTTCCTCCAGGAGATGCGCACAAATCCAGAACAAAATCACCGGGTTTTATTGTAAGCGCCGAAACTGCCGCCATTGCCGATGGCTCCTGAAAATAGACGAGCCCTGCCATATGATACGGGTGCTTTCCAGAAATAATCTCTTTATTCACATAATATCCGTTATTACACCATAAAACAGGTTCTAATTCTCCGCATACAGATTTTACAGCGTCTAAAGCACCTTTTTTGAGAGTATTTATACGCATTCCGACATACTCAGGCTCAGAAAATGTGTCATAAAATGCTTTTGCATCCTCTCCCAGCATTTTTTTCATACGTTCCTTAAATTCGAGGGGTAAGCTGTCAGCGTTCATCTTCATTTAAAAGGCGAATTACAAACTCGCACAAATCCTTTGTGGAATTAGGTTTACCAAGATGCTTTACACTTAGTTTTAAAGTTTCCAAACGCCATGGATTATTTAAAACTTGGAAAAGCGCCTCGGAAAGCGGGAATGTTTTTGTTACCATTATCGCCGCACCATTATTTACTAAAAATTCAGTATTTCTGTCCTCCTGCCCTCTTATGGGATTCATAATGATTGCAGGCAGCTGTTTTGCCAAAAATTCAGATGTTGTAAGTCCGCCCGGTTTTGTAATTATGCAGTCGGCTGCGTCCATAAGCACATCTACGTTATCGGCAAAGCCATAGGTTATCACATTTTTTTGCCAGATATGCGCCGATATTTCTTTATACATCTTCTTATTCTTTCCGCATACACAAATTATCTGAAAATCAAAGCCAAGCTTATCGATTTCTTCTATTTCCTTTAGTATATTACCAAATCCCATAGATCCCATCATAAGCAGAATTGTGGTTTTATTATCAATCTTCAGTTCGTTCCTTGCGTCTGTTTTAGGTCTTTTTCTTGAAAAGTTTTTCCTTATCGGTATACCGAAGGGAAGAATTTTTAACTCATCTATCCCCTTCTTCTTCATTTGGTTATTAAGGAGCGAATCTGCGGTCACATAATAGTCAAGATTTGTGCTTTCCCAAAACGGATGTACCGTAAAATCAGTAACTATTCCGATTAGCGGACAGGATACAATTTTTTTCTCTTGAAGATATGTCATGAGCATACAGGCATACGAATGTGTACCTATTATAGCATCAGGATTATAATCCGTTATATAGTCTTTAAGTTTATGCGATACAATCTTTGACAAAACCGAAATCGGTGACATTTTATCCCATTTCTCATCACGCTTATCCAACTTATCATAGGCTTTTCCGTAAATTTTCGGAATGTATTTTGTAGAAAACAAATATCCGTTATCAATAGAATCAGCAAGTGCAGGATTTATATATTCAAACGTATCGAGCATCTCGCATTCAACTCCGAGTTCACTAAAATGCTCAATTAAAGCATTTGCAGTGGAGTGATGTCCGTATCCTGCTTTTACCGAAACAATAAGAACTTTCATAGATATAACCTCTTGCATTATAAAAAGTATTATGTTATAATATTGGTTGAACTTGGTTTTCCTGATATTACCTATGTTTATTATAACATACAAATGCTGGTAGTTCAAGAAAAACTTTAAAAGTAAGGAGATTTTAATGTGGTACTTTACATAGGCGAACGTCCATTATTTGATTATCTTCTGTCTTTAAATGTGCCTGTTTCTTTTTCAAACAATCTTTCAGGTGCAGACAGAGTCATAATCTCCGAATACTCAGAACAGGCGGTGCGCGTAATTAAAGAGGCTCTTTTAGTAAATATTCCCGTACTCGGAATCTTGGACGGCACAAAAAGCGTTATAAAGGCATTTGATGCACGGTTTGAGGATATTGACTGTGCAGAGGGCAAACAGGAACTTGCAGTAATTGATACAAACGTTCCGATATTCCAGGGACTTGAAACGGTAATAAAAATTTGCAGGGGCAAGCCATTCGGCATATTGGAAACTGTTATGCCAAAGGATCTGGACGTTATTTCCCGTTCATCAAGCGGAGATATTCTTGCTGTCTGCAATTTGATTGCGCCAAACAAACACGGAAATATTTACGGCATAAATTACTACCTTTCTTCCGAGCTTACACCGGATGCAAAGGATATAATCAAAAACTTTTTAAAGATTTAGGAGGAAAGAAATGAAAAACAAAACAAAAGAACTTGCACTTGCATCAATACTTACCGCTCTTTCGGTGCTTATTACCTATTCACCGCTCAAGCTCGTGCTTCCATTTTTTACGCTTACCTTGGGCGCACATGTCCCAACTATGCTTGCAATCTTTGTAGGCCCATGGGTTACAGTTATGACGGTGATTGGCAGCTGTATTGGTTTCTTTCTCACAATACCTGCACCAAATTCAATTATTGTTGTTACAAGAGCTGCCACTCATATAATTTTTGCTTTGGTAGGAATAAATATGCTTAAAAAGAACTACAATATGGTTTTGATAATTGTTGTGACGGCGCTTTTACACGCACTTGCTGAAGGAATAGCAGTATATATTCTTACTCCCATAGTATTGGATAATGCAACAGCTGCACTCACTGCCGGCGGAATTGCGACCTTGGGAACAGTTCTGCATCACATTATTGATGCAGCAATTACTGCACCTATCCTTGTAGCACTAACAAAAGCAAAAATCATTAAGAGGAGATGTTTATAATGCATCGCGACCTTGAACAGATTTTAGTGACCGAACGCAAGCTTTCACAGTTAGTTAAGCGAATTGCTAATGAAATAAACAAAGATTTAAACGGTGAACCGCTTTTGGTTGTAATTATTTTAAAAGGCTCAACTCCATTTGCAATGGATTTGATTAAACATCTCGATATGCCTGTGGAAATGGACTTTATGCAGGTTTCAAGCTATGGAAAATCCACCTCTTCAAGCGGTTTTATTAACCTAAAGAAGGATATTGAACAGGATATTACAGGAAAAAACGTACTGATTGTTGAAGATATTATTGACAGCGGAAACACACTATATAAAATAAAGACACTATTTCAGGACAGAAATGCCAAAAGCGTACGCATATGCACTCTATTAGACAAGCCCTCACGCAGAGTTGTAGATGTTAAAGTCGATTATGTAGGCACTGAAATCCCCGATGAGTTTGTTGTCGGATATGGGCTTGATTACAACGAACAATACAGAAACCTGCCCTATGTCGGTGTTTTAAAAAAATCTGTTTATACAAACTAAAAAACAGGTGCTTTTGCACCTGTTTTTTTATTATGTAGGAAATTACCTCAATTTGAGATAATTTCCGAAATAATAAAACTGCTACCTTATTCCTACGCCCGCAGGCGGAGCTTTTATCAAAAGCTTTTTTATCTTACTCCGAAAAGCAAATCCGCGTATGTGGGATACGGCCAATAGTCGCTGTCGGTTAGTATTTCCATATTATCAACTAAATTTCTCAGTTCTTCCATTTCAGGAATTACAATATCTTTGTAATATTCTGCGACTTCATGTGCACATTCACTGCTTTTCTTTACCGATTTTAAGCAATTTTCAAGCTCTTCGGTTTTTCCGAACGCTTTATTCAAAAGACCATTAAGTTCCTTGATAACACTCTCTTCATAAGTACAGTCTATTCCCCCAATAGCAGTTGTTTTTGATATTACAGTATCGCTTAGTTTTTTTACGAACGCGGAAACCTTTGGCAAAATGTCCCTTTTTGCCATATCAATCATCGTCAATGCCTCTATATTTATTGTTTTTGCATAGTTATCAAGATGAATTTCATACCGAGCACGCATTTCCGCTTCATTAAAGACCTTATGTTCAGTAAACAAGCGGATATTTTTCTCGCTTATGTAACATGGCAGACAATCGGGTGTTGTTCTAAGATTGAGAAGCCCTCTCTTTTCTGCCTCTGCAATCCAGTTATCATCATATCCGTTGCCACCAAATATAATGCGCTTATGTTCTTTTATCGTCCTCTGTATTAAATTATGCAGTGTAGCGTCAAAATCATCGGCATTTTCAAGTTCGTCCGCAAACTGCTTAAGACTTTCCGCGACCGTTGTATTTAAGACAACATTTGGTCCTGAAATTGATGCTGAAGAGCCAAGGGCACGGAACTCAAATTTATTTCCCGTAAACGCAAACGGACTTGTTCTGTTTCTGTCGGTAGTATCTTTCGGGAATTTTGGAAGTACATGCACTCCCACCCTCATTACCGTCTTTTCCTTTGTATCATAACCCTCGTCATTTTCGATTGCCTCTAAAATTTCTGTAAGTTCTTCTCCTAAAAAAATTGAAATAATGGCAGGAGGCGCCTCATTTGCGCCCAATCTATGGTCATTTCCCGCTGATGTTACAGAAACCCTCAACATGTCCTGATAATCATCTACAGCCTTTATTACACTGCACAAAAAGAGCAGAAATTGTGCATTTTCGTGCGGTGTTGCTCCGGGGTCAAGAAGATTTTTGCCTGTATTTGTGCAGATAGACCAGTTATTGTGCTTTCCGCTGCCGTTTACGCCCTCAAATGGTTTCTCGTGTAAAAGGCATACCATACCATGCTTTTTTGCAATTCTCTGCATAAGCTCCATCGTTAGCTGATTATGGTCAGCAGCGATATTTGTAGTTGTAAACACAGGTGCAAGTTCATGCTGAGCAGGTGCTACCTCATTATGCTCTGTTTTTGCAAAAACACCCAACTTCCACAGCTCTCTGTTGAGCTCGTCCATAAACATTTTAACCTTTGATTTTATGGTTCCAAAATAGTGGTCGTCAAGTTCCTGTCCTTTAGGAGGCATTGATCCATATAATGTTCTTCCCGTAAAAAGAAGATCGGGGCGCTTATCATACATATCCCTGTCAACTAAAAAATATTCCTGTTCAGCTCCGACCGTTGTTTTTACAGAAGTTACATCCTCATTTCCGAACAGCTTAATTACCCGCATAGCCTGACGGTTTATCGCCTCCATTGAGCGTAAAAGCGGTGTCTTTTTGTCAAGAGCCTCGCCTCCGTATGAGCAAAAAGCTGTAGGAATGCACAAAACATTATTTTTAATAAATGCAAATGATGTTGGATCCCATGCAGTATATCCGCGCGCCTCAAATGTGGCACGAAGTCCGCCTGATGGAAAGCTTGATGCATCGGATTCTCCCTGAACAAGCTCTTTTCCTGAAAAATCCATAATTATATTGCCGTCATCTATAGGCGATATAAAACTGTCGTGCTTTTCGGCAGTAATACCGGTCATAGGCTGAAACCAATGGGTAAAATGTGTAGCGCCGTTCTCAATTGCCCAGTCTTTCATCGCACTTGCAACAACATTTGCAATATTTATATCCAGATGCTTGCCGTCCCTTATTGTCTTTTGTAGGGCAAGATATGCCTCCTTAGGAAGACGCTCCTTCATTCTGCTTTCATTAAAAACGTTTTTGCCGAATATTGCTGACAAATCCTCCATATTTTCACTTCCTCACTTATCGCATGTTAAGTAAAAGTAAAAGGCAAGTAGGTTCAGACGCATCTGAGTCCTCTTGCCTAAACAAGTAAATTATAGCATTAGTTTACGTTTTTGTCAACATTAAACGGCGCATTTACTCTCCCTTACCGAGATATTCCAAGCCTTTAAATTCAAAGCCTTGTTCCTTAGCCGCATTTATAATATCCTCAAGGGCATCTGCATTATCCCTTGAAACCGCATGCAAAAGAATAATCGCGCCGTCGTGAAAATATGGTATCACCGACTCTTTTGCATATTCCTTCCCGCGAACATTATCTCTTAGCCAATCTTTATATGCAAAGCTCCAGAGTATAGTCTTATATCCCGCGTCCTGTGCGGCAGCCAAAACCCTTTCGCTGTATTCGCCCTCAGGAGGACGCATATACTTCATATGCTCACCAAATGTCTCAAAATACTTGTCATCAAGTATCTTAAATTCTTCCTGCATCTTTGCATAATCCTGCATTTTATGCAAATTTGGGTGATGCTCCGTATGATTGCCTATTGTGTGTCCCTCATCATACATACGTCTTACAAGCTCTTGCTCCCTGTCAAAATAATCACCTGTAATAAAGAATGCAGCCTTTACGTTACACTTTTTAAGAGAATCCAGAATTTGAGAGGTAAACCCTGCCTCATAGCCCTCGTCAAATGTCAGATACATTACCCTTTCACCGCTTGAGTCGATATAGTATGTATCATATTTTGCAAACATGTCCTCGGTTTCTTTGGGAATATCCGGTTTTTGCCCTTTTTCTTTTTTAAATCCCCAGCCTGAGCCTCTATTATCAATGGAATTGATATCCCGGACTGTTTTTTCTTCAGTTTCTGTCATTTGCGATGTTTCTTGAAGATTGTTTTCCGAGCTACATCCTTGCAAAATGACAGCACAAATAATT
>JAIKVQ010000171.1 GCA_024685565.1 Bacillota bacterium | reverse complement strand
CGCAGAAAAGCTCGCCCTCATATCTCTGTTCGGCAAAACGGTCGGGACGCCAGCAAGCCGCAGTATCGTGATACGAACAGCATCTGTCGTATATACGCTGATCCTTACAGATTATCATTCCGCCTTCGCCTGCGGTAATCGTCTTATGATACTGGAAAGAGAAGCATCCGCAGTTACCGAAGGTACCTACGTATTTGCCCTTGTATGTTGCGCCGATCGCCTGTGCACAGTCCTCAATAACAACCAGATTGTGTTTTTCCGCGATCGACATTATTGCGTCCATATTGCACGGAACGCCGCGCATATGTACGGGAAGAATACACTTTGTTGCGGGAGTTATTTTCTTTTCTATATCCACGGGATCGATTGTAAGGGTTTCGTCAACCTCTGCAATTACCGGGATAGCTTTTGCGGCTACAATGGCAGCGCATGACGCAAAGAAGGTATAACCCGTTACGATAACCTCATCGCCGGGGCCTATGCCGCAGGCAGTGAGCGACGATATGAGCGCACCCGTACAGGAGCTTGTTGCCAGAGCATACGGCGCACCCATTTTTTCCTTAAAAGCATTCTCAAAAGTGCGTACCTTTGATTCCGTATCTGCAGGACCGTAATATCTGAAAAGATATTTGTTGTCAAGAACTTCCAATACTTGTTTTTTTTTCTTCGTCTCCGATTTCAAGACCGCCGGGATACATCGGGATATTCGGCGTTGTTTTTGCTTTCGGGCCGCCGTAAATAGCTAATTTTTCACTCAATTTCATTTCCTCCTACTATAATAAATTTATGGGTAAATTACACGGCAACCAGTCGTGTATATATCCATCTTATTGCTTAAACTGTTATAATGAGAGAAGCATGGTCTGATGTATTCCTCCTTGGGCTTTTCGCCCGTATTAAAGTCCGTCAGCCGACCTCTCATTATGCAGTTGTTCGATTTATGCAGGTTGAACTGTCATTCCGACACGTCCGTATCACACCACAGTAGATAGAATAAGCAATGAGAAAAGGTTGGTTTGCCATTGCAAAAAATATCTTTTCAGGAGTTGATGTTATGAACGCTGTCGGTATCGACATTTCCAAAGGCAAGAGCATGGTTGCTGTTGCCCGTCCTTTTGGTGAAGTTGTTTCCAAGCCTTTTGAAATCAAACACACCACCCATGAAATTGCTGCTTTAATTGAGTATCTGCACACCTTAGACGGTGATACCCGTATTGTTATGGAACATACAGGCAGATATTATGAGCCTATGGCTCGGCAGCTTGCGAGTGCAGATTTCTTTGTGAGTGCCGTAAACCCCAAATTGATTAAGGACTACGGTAACAATTCTCTTCGCAAAGTTAAAACCGATAAAGCTGATGCACTTAAAATTGCGCGTTATGCTCTTGACAATTGGCAGGACTTATGCCAATATACAAGTATGGATGCATTACGAAATCAATTAAAAACATTAAATCAGCAGTTCGCTTTCTATACGAAACAGAAAACAGCTTCAAAGAACAATCTTATCGCATTACTCGATATGACATTCCCCGGTGTTAATAATCTTTTTGACAGTCACGCACGTGATGACGGTTCACAAAAATGGGTTGATTTTGCCGAGTCTTTTTGGCATGTGGATTGCATACGCAGCATTAGTCTTACTGCTTTTACGGAGCGTTACCGCAAATGGTGCAAGCGTCATGGCTATAATTTTCAGTCAAACAAGCCAAAAGAGATATATGACAATTCAAAAAATCTGATTGCCGTATTTCCAAAAGACGCTTTGACCAAAACTCTTATTAAACAATCCGTCACACAGCTTAATGCAGTTTCAGCAACGGTTGAACATATCCGAAGCCAAATGAACCGCATAGCGTCCGAACTGCCAGAATACCCTGTTGTTATGTCAATGTACAGTGTAGGCGCTTCTCTCGGACCTCAGCTTATGGCTGAAATCGGAGACATTTCCCGTTTTCACAGACGTGAAAATCTTACTGCCTTTGCAGGGGTCGATCCCGGGGCAAATCAATCGGGACAATATGAAGCACAAAGCGTACATACTTCCAAACACGGCTCTCCAAGACTTCGTAAAACACTGTTTCAGATTATGGAATGCCTTGTGAGAACAAAACCATACGATGATCCTGTTTATCGCTTTATTGATAAAAAGCGTGCTGAAGGCAAACCTTATTTTGTTTGTATGACTGCCGGCGCAAACAAGTTTTTGCGTATTTACTTCGGCAAGGTAAAAGAATATTTGGCTTCTACGGCTGAAACAGAGTAATTCACACAACATCATTTTTTGACCGGCATTTTGTGGCGGTCTGTTTTGTTTGCAATTTTTCCTACATAAATCTTTTTCTTATTTTTTTCCTAAAAAGTACTTGACTTTTTATTTGCAGGCTTTATCTTTGTACACGGGCATTTCCCGCATAAACGTCAAAAACTTGTTTTTCATCTGCAGGTTCAGCATAATCGTTGAGACTTGATGCGGCGAGAACACCGCTTGCCCAACCGAATCCGAGCCATTTTTCAGGCTCCCAGCCTTTTACAATACCGTACAGAAGTCCGCCGGAAAAACCGTCACCGCCGCCGATACGGTCGAGAACGGCTATCGGACGCGGCTGCTCGATATACCAGTTTCCGTCAGACCAAAGGATAGCGCCCCAAAGATGCTCGTTGGCGGAGACGACCTGACGCAGAGTGGTCGCATATGCCTGTG
>JAIKVQ010000136.1 GCA_024685565.1 Bacillota bacterium | reverse complement strand
TGGAAGAAACAACATTTGTGGCAAAAACATTTACGAATTAAGGAAAAGTCAATCTCCAAAAATGTCGCAACGGATACTTGCTGAAAAGTTACAAATAAAAGGTATTGATGTTGATAAAAATGCTATTCAGCGAATTGAAAGCGGAGAGCGTTTTGTGACCGATATTGAATTAAAGGTTTTAGCAGAGGTTTTTGGTGTATCGTGCGATGTTTTGCTAAATTGATGGTGATAAAATGATTCTTTCTTTTGGAGAAAAAATAAGAAACTTGCGGGAAGATAAAGACCTTAATCAAACGCAGCTTGGGCAGGTTTTAAATATGTCACAGAGAAAAATATCGCATATAGAATGTAATCAATGCGAGCCGTCTATTGATGATATTGTTGCCTTTTGCAAATTCTTCGGTGTTTCAGCTGATTATTTATTGGGAATAGTTGATGAATAATATATGTACTTTGGCTTGCCCCAAAGTACCAAAGGTAGTAAAAGATATAATCTTTTTCTGTTTTATTCCTACTTTTCAGCGTGAAAAGTAGCAAAAGCGCTGGGGGATTCGATTTCCCCCAGACCCCTTAAAACGACCTAAGGGGACTTTCGTCCCCTTATGGAATCCCCTACAAAAAGGCAAAATATATGCCTTGGGGGGAGCGATGGTAATTATGCCCTGTTTGCGCGCTTTAGGCGAGTTCACGAAGTTTGCAAAAGCGATAGCTTTTAGCGAACTTGCGTGATGTTTGAAGCCGCTACACTTGGGGATACATGAGGGGTTATCCCCTTATGTGCCTTTTGGTACTTTGTGGCAAGACAAAGTACATATAAAACAATCTTTCCCTTATTTGTTACAATGGTGATTTTATGAAAAAACAAAAAACTGCCTGTGAAACCTGTGCATATTACACATATGATGACGAGTATGATTGTTATTTTTGCGAAATGAACTTGGACGAGGACGAGATGCAAAAATTCCTACAATCCTCCTTTGATAACTGCCCCTATTATAGAAACGGTGACGATTATGCAGTCGTCCGAAAACAAAATTGAAAAACCTCCCTTATCGGGAGGTTTTTTTGTACTAATTTTGATTTCGTCCAAATATATATGTAGTAACCTGTACTATAAAGGAGGAGCTGTTTGTGACAGACTACAACATTTATCAGGATATAAAGGAGCGTTCGGGCGGCGATGTATATATCGGAGTAGTAGGGCCTGTACGCACGGGAAAATCAACTTTTATAAAAAAATTTATGGATTTACTCGTAATTCCGAATTTGGAAAACAGTTATCAGGCGGAGCGCACACGCGACGAGCTTCCGCAGTCGGCGGCGGGGCGTACCATTATGACAACCGAGCCGAAATTTGTACCAAATGAGGCGGTAGAAATTTCGCTTGGCGACAATGCGCATATGAATGTGCGTATGATTGACTGCGTCGGCTATATTGTTGACGGCTCAACGGGTTATATTGAGGACGATATGCCGCGTATGGTTTCAACTCCTTGGTCAGAGGAGCCTATGCCTTTTTTTGAGGCGGCAGAAGTCGGGACAAAAAAAGTCATCTGTGACCATTCCACTATCGGCATTTTAATCACAACCGACGGTACTATCTGCGATATTGACCGCGCGAGCTATGTTCAGCCTGAAACAAGAGTAGTAAACGAATTAAAGGAAATTAACAAACCCTTTGTAATCGTCTTGAACTCACATGACCCCGACTCCGACTCTTGCCAGAATTTGAGGGCTGAGCTTTCTCAAAAGTACGGTGTACCCGTAGTTTGCGCGAACTGTCAAGAGCTTACCGAATCCGATATTTCAAATATTATGGAAACTGTCTTATTTGAGTTCCCGCTAAATGAGATAACCTTTGATTTGCCGAAGTGGTTTATGGGATTAGGAGATGACCACTGGCTCTATCAAGAGGTTTTAGACTCGCTTAAAACGCAAATTGCACCTCTTGAAAAAATAAGAAGTATAAAAAATCTGAACGACAGCCTTTCGGAATATGATTTTATTGACAGCTCCGAGATTGACGGTATAGATTTAGGAAACGGAAACGCAACTTTGCGTCTAAACGTTCCCGACGAGCTGTTTTATAAGGTTTTGGGTGAAGAGTCAGGCTTTTCAATAGACGGAAGAGAGTCGCTGATCTCTCTGATTCGCGACCTTTCTAAAACAAAAGCAAAATATGACAAGGTGGCAGACGCTTTAGAGCAGGTGCGAGAGTGCGGTTATGGAATAGTTTCGCCGTCAACAGACGAACTTACCTTGGAAGAGCCGAAAATCGTGCGTCAGGGCGGAAGATACGGCGTGCGTTTAAAAGCCTCTGCACCGAGCATACATATGATTCAGGCAAATATTCAGGCAGAGGTAAGTCCGATAGTCGGAACAGAAAAGCAGTCGCAGGAGCTTGTGCATTACCTTTTGGACGAATTCCAGAACGACCCGTCAAAAATCTGGGAATCCAACATTTTCGGAAAATCCCTTTACGAGCTTGTCAATGAGAGCGTCAACAACAAGCTTGGCAAAATGCCCGACGAGGCACGCCAAAAGCTGTCATCAACGCTTGAGCGAATTATAAATGAAGGTAGTGGTGGTCTTATTTGCATAATTTTATAAAATTTGGCGCAGCTGCCGCCGTTATATCCCTTTTATTCGGCTGTGGGAACGGCGTGAATATTGACACTGTTGATAAGTCATATTCCTCAGACACGATAACTGCAAATGTGAAAATTCCTCAGCTCAAAGGGCTTGCAAGCAAGGATTTGGAGGAGTCGGTAAACGAAGAATTTATGACCGTCACCTCTGAGCTTTTGGATAAGTTTTCCGAATCTGCAAAACAGACGGGCGAACAGTCGCTTTTTGATATGGAAACAACCGCTCATTTTAACAAAAACGGACTTTTGTCAATGGTGACCGATTACGAATACTTTGCAAGAAAGGCTCATAAAAACCGCTTCCGTATAGAAAAAAACATTGACACGGAAAATTGCCGTGAGCTTGCGCTTTCCGATATGTTTGACGGAGACAGCTATATTGACGCGCTCAACAAAATGCTTATTGACAGCGTTAGCGCAAATCCTGAAAAGTATGCCGACATCTGGGCAAAACCGAAAATTTCACAAAATCAGGGATTTTATATAGACGGTGAAAATCTTGTGATTTTTTACCCTCCCTATGAGCTTTCCTATTATGAGCGTGGATTTGTGGAAATTCCAATTCCCCTGGAAGAGGTTTTAACATACTTAAAACCTGAATACCGCAAAATTTTTGCAGAATAAAAAAAGCTTTTGATAAAAGCTCCGCCTGCGGGCGTAGGAATAAGGTAGCAGTTTTGTTATTTCGGAAATTATCTCAATTTGAGGTAATTTCCTACATAATAAAAAAAGAGCCAAAATGCTCTTTTTTTATTGCCATAATATCAAAAATAATATATAATGTCTTTGGGTGAAGTATAATGTTACAGATTTTTTCCTGTCCGATATACCACATTTTCGGAGTGCCTTGTCCTGCCTGCGGAATTACGCGAGCATATATTCTGTTCTTTTCGGGGCGATTTTATGACGCATTTTTAATGCACCCGTTATTTTTGCTCCCGCTTATTTTTCTCTTTCCGAAAATGAGGCGAAGATGGATTTTATTCTCGGTTATCGGCATATTTTTAGCAGTTTACATAATTCGATTTGCGGTGCTTTTCCCATCTGTTGCGCCATTTAACTATAACAGCAATTGTCTTTTAGGAGGAATACTATGAGTATCAGCGAAAAACAAACGATAAAATGCCCTGCCTGCGGCGAAATTTCAGATCTTACCGTATGGCAGTCAATAACAGTCTCGGACAGCCCCGACATAAAAGCAGATTTGTTAAAAGGCAAAGTCAATATGTTCTCCTGCGGCGCGTGTGGACAAAAGGCGCTGTTTCCCGCACCCGTTTTGTATACTGATGACGAGAAAAAACTTGTTATTTCATTTTCTCCTCAAAGCATAAAAGATGAGCGGGTACGAATTTTTGAGGAAATAAAAAAATCCTCCGAAAAATCGGAGGAATTAAAAAACTATCCTGATTATAACCTGCGATTTGTGACCTCATATAATGAATTTTTAGAAAAAATCCTGATTTTTGATAATGGTTTCAATGATAAAGTTATTGAAGTCATCAAACTTTTAGTGCTTGCACAGGATAGCACGAAAATGGGGCAAAGAACCTGCATTTTCGGAAAGTCGGACGAAAAAGAGATTGAATTTTTGGTACAGGATACCAAAGAAAATCAAGTTTATACATCACGCGTACCGCTTTCCACATATGAAACCATAAAAAAACAGCTAAAAGAAAGCGGGGTAAAATTCAAAAGTTTCAATTGGGAGATGGTTGATGGGGACTATGCCGCAAGCCTTTTGCGCGGCGCAAATAATACGCTTTAACGCATATCTCCCAATTTGTCGGAAATTTTGGCAAATTCGGAAAGTCCAAGTCTTTCACCGCGCACTAAGGCGTCTATGCCAAGAGATTCAAGCATAGATGCGAGTGCGTTTTTTTCTATGCCAAAATCACTTGCAAGGCAATTAACAAGTGTTTTGCGCCTGTGCAAAAACGCCGATTTTACAACCTTAAAGAACATTTTTTCATCATTTACAAAAACGCTTGGCTTGTCCAAAACCTCCATACAAAGAACTGCCGAGTCAACCTTTGGCGCAGGGTAAAAGCTATCTGCAGGAACGGTGCAAACAATGCGCGGATTTGTATAGTAATTGCAAAGCACTGTTATTGCGCCGTAATCCTTTGAGGCAGGCTTTGATGCGATTCGCTCTGCGACCTCTTTCTGTACCATAACCACAATATTTCTAACAGGCAGTTTTGCCTCAATAAGACTCGTAATTATGGGCGTGGTTATATAATATGGCAGATTTGCGGCGATACTTATTTCCTTTCCGCCAAATTCACGCTCAATCAGTTCTCTTACGTCCATTTTAAGAATATCGCCCTCAATAATTTTCACATTATCACAGTCTGCAAGCGTGAAATTAAGCACAGGAATAAGACGGCTGTCAATTTCCACCGAGACCACCTTTTGCGCCGATTGTGATAATCGATGGGTCAGAACGCCAAATCCGGGGCCTATTTCCAAAACGCCGTCGGTAATCTGTGCGGCTTCTGCGATTTCGTCCAAAACTGCGCTGTCCAAAAGGAAATTTTGTCCCAACCCCTTTGAAAATCCAAAATCGAATTTGCGTTCAATTTCTCTTATCGTGCGTATGTCTGTCAAATCCATGATTTTTGCCTTTCCCAAAAAATGGGGACGCCCAAAAGACGTCCTCAAATCAGTCTAAAATATAAACAATAGCGGAGCGCCTGCCAAAGCGGACACATTCTCCCTCCGAATTATAAAACAGGTCAATTTTGTTGCCCTTTATTGCACCGCCCGTATCGCCTGCGACACAGTAGCCGTAAGTCCAGCTTTTGCCGTCATCGGTGGATTCCACATAAAGCTTCGTGCCAAGTGGAATAACCTTTGGGTCAACAGCAATTACGCCGTATTGAGGTGTTCTTCCCGACGCGGTTTTCGTTCCCGAATGGTCGGTGTACGCTGTTGCGGTAACGGTCAGTTTTTTAGAATAATTAAGCGTTGCGCCTGCATTTGCGGTAACGGTCTTTTTCCCTTGAGCGGATTTTTTCGCACTCTCGCCAGTTCCGACAGCAACAACCTGCGCAACAGGGTTTTTAATGGTAACTTCCGAAACAAGTTCACGTTTTACCTCAACCCCGTTTTCGGTCGTCACATTGTATGTGACGCGCTTTAGCCCGTTTTGTCCCTTAGTTTTAATTTGTGTTTTGCCTTTTTTCAGGGATTTGTCGGAAACTTCTTTAGATGAGAACGGAATTTCCTTATCAACCGTGATTCGCTCCTCTAAAACGCGGAAAACATTCACGTGCATATCCTCTGTAATCGGCTCGTCTAATGACGGCTCGACGCGGTCTGTCAAAGTAACCGTTACACCAGCCTCTTCAAAAGCCTCGCGCACCGTCTTTTTCGTTGTTGTAATGATTTCAACGTTCCCGTCGATAGACAGCGTAAATTTTCTGCTTTTTCGGATAATAATCCGCGCGCCGTCGTAAAGCTCATCATCAGGGAGCATACTGATTTTATCAAATTCCCCGATTTCAATATCATTTTCGGCAAGAAATTCGGAAACTGTATCCTGCCTCGTCGTAAATTTTTGTGTAATCTCGCTGTCCGCAAAGGCGTCAACCGAAACAAGAGTAACACGCTTTGCCTTAATATCCAGGACAGCACCGGTGAGTAATGTAAGAATGCCCGTCAGCATAAATACGGCAATAACTGCGGAAAGGATTTTTCTCGCACTACTGCCTTTTTTATTAAGAAACATTTTACTATCCTCCTAATAGATACCGTAACATTATATCCCTATGATATGCAATTGTCAAGAAATTTATTACAAAATTGTTGCATTTAGACTAATTTTTTGGCAATATTTGGTAATATGTGCAGTTGTTTTGGTTGATTTGTACGAAAACCCAAAATTGAAAAAGGGTTAAAAATCCGTATTTTTTATTAAAAACACACAGCTTGCGGGCAGATTTTACCGTAAAATCCCGTGATTTTTGTATAATATGACCTGTTTTTGCCAATAATAGTAAACGAAAGCCAACAGACGAAATATTACGAAAATATTAAGATTTTCACTATATATTGAGCTTGAAAGGGGATTTTTTTAATGAAAAACACAACGCATAGGGTAGTAATTTTAAAAGATGTAAATTCTAACATCATATCGCAGGCAATATTGATTTTAAAAAATTCTGACGGGATTTGTGAATCGTCAGTTTTGGAAGAGGCGGAAAGGGTTGTGGAAAAGTATATGAATGATAATACCGCTTTTTCCGATAAAAGTAAAGGCAGATTTATGGTTTCATTTTTGGGAACAGCATTTGTGATTTTTGCAGGACTTTGCATTTTTGCGGTTATAAAATTATTTTAGATTATATGTTTTTTATATGTACTTTGGTTTGCCCCAAAGTACATATAAAACAGTAATATAAAACAAAATCCCTCCACCGCTTATGCAGTCCCCCTCCCGCAAGTACAAGGGAGGCTTTTATAATATAAAAAAAAGGATTGACCGAAAAGGTCAATCCTTTTAAATGCTTGTTTATTGAAATCTTACCACTCGTAAACGCCGACTTGGTCATTTAAATCAACTTCAGTTTTTCCAGTTAAATCAAGGTAAACTGCCTGGATTTCCTCAGAGTTTGAATAACCGCTAGCATAACCGCTTACAGCGATTACATCTTCAACTTCGAAGCCGTTGATTTCAACAACAGGTTTGTTATACTTTTTCATTCTAAATTACTTCCTTTCTTAAAATCAATCTTGCTTCTTATTTCGCAAAAGCCTTCAATACAACGCTTGTGATTGTGTGTGTAGCACTTCTTACGATAGCAATAAAGCTTACAGAAGCTCCTGTTAATTCAACACTACCGTCTACAACATCCCAAGACTTTGTTTCCTCTAAGCCGGTTGCTTTGTTTGTTCCTGTTGCGAATACCTTGTAAACATACTCGCCATCGTCTAAAACAACATTCTCAAACTTAGCAGCGCCGTAGCTTCTTGATGAATCAATTGTTACATCATTACCGAAAGCATCCTGAAGTCCTGTGCTTGCGCTTGAATATGTGTCCTTATCAGCTACTGCTGGAACGATGTCTGCAGGTACGGCAGCTGCAAAGCTAACTGTATAGTTTGCAGAATCAACACCGCCTGCTGTAGCTTTTACTACTACGTCGCCTGCTGCTGTTGCTGTTACAACACCGCTGTCTGATACGGCACCATTTCCGCTAACCTTTGTCCATGTAACTGTCTTATCTGTTGCATTATCAGGTAATACTGTTGCTGACAATTGAACATTGTCGCCAAC
>JAIKVQ010000087.1 GCA_024685565.1 Bacillota bacterium | reverse complement strand
GCTCTCCTCGCCGATATACTTTTCAAGCGTTACCTCACCCTCGGCTATTCCCCAAGGCGTATCCTCGGTTATTTCATCCCCAAAACCCAAAAGCTCTTTCAGTCCGTTAAAGTCCATTCCGTACATCTGCGCTATCGACTTCACGGGCATTGTATAATATGCAGCAGATTCCTGCGTATTGCCAGGCATATCCGCAGGCAAGCCGTACTGTTCCAAAAGCTCCGAAAGCTCCATTCCGTTATCCTTGGCTATGTCTGCAATCGTTCTTCCTGTTATATTTACATAGCCCATATGATTATACTTATTATAAATTGCAGGGAATTTGCCCATAAATGTCAGCACACAAAGCGCAATAACGATAACAGCCGCAACAATTATTGCCACTATCGGTGCTTTGCTTTTCTTTGGTGCAGCAAGCACATCCTCTGCAAATTCGGATACGCCTTCCGCTACATCCGATACCGCCTCTTCCACGGCTTCTGCCGCGCCCTCAACAAAATCTTCAACCGCCTCAACCGCATCCTCGGCAACATCTGCCGCTTTTTTGGTTAGTTCCTCCGCAAAATCAGCCGTTTCCTCAGCCACGTCCTGCACTTGCTCCTTTACTTCCTCTGCGATTTCTTCAGCCTTTTTTTCAAATTCCTTATTTTCGTCCATCGTTTTTCTCCTTTTCATTTATTCTGCGGCGCCTTCACCAGACTCGTCCGCTTTCTTTGACATTATTTCCTGAACTTCTGCAAGCGTCGTCTTTTCAGTTACCTCATCAGGCAATCCCGCCTGCTCCTTTAACTCCTCAAAGCTCGTTCCAAGTGTCTCGGCATATTTAGACATCGGCATAAGATTATATGCTTCCTGCCAAGGCATATCAGCGTCCGCATTTTTTATGCCGTACTGCTCTAAAAGCTCGTCTACCGTCTGATTGTTATATTTTGCGTAATTTGCTACCGTCAACTTACTCATAACCTCGGATTCAGTCGTTTTTTTCGTGACTTCTGCGCCATCCAGTCCGTACTCTGCCAAGAAGTCTTCTACCGTCATTTCCCGTTCTTTTGCCAAATCCGAAACCGTCTTTTCTTTTTCGGGTCTTTCGGGCAAAATCGCTTTTATATTATCCTTTAGCGCATACCCCCCAAGCGCTAAAAATGCAATGACTATCACCGTTATTACAGTGTTCATCACCCACGCGCCTTTTTGTTTTTTTACTTCCTCTTGCGGCGCATTTTTACGTTTTTGCCGTGCTTGTTTTTCACTCATATTTTTTCTCCTCCGTCAAATTCAAGAAGTTTACCGATATACTATACCACTTTTTTTCAAAAAATGCAATACTATTTTTTATCTTAGTAAAAAGTATGCCGCAACCACTGCCGCAAGTCCTATCCGATACCAGCCGAATGCCGTGAAATTGTGCTTTTTTACAAACTCCATCAGGAATTTTATCGCAAAAAGCGATACAAGATACGCTGTCGCCATTCCGATTATGAGCAGCCAAAATTCCTGACCCGTGAAGGCAAATCCGTATTTTACGAGCTTTAAAAGGCTTGCGCCGAACATAACGGGAATTGCTAAAAAGAAAGAAAACTCTGCCGCCGTTTCCCTTGATGCGCCAAGCATTACCGCGCCCAATATCGTTGCACCCGAACGCGAAGTCCCAGGAACTAAAGCGAGCATCTGGAACACGCCCATAAACAGCGCCGTTTTATATGTAATGTTCTCTACCGAAAGAATTGTCGCCTCCCGCGGTTTTCTCTCTACGATTATGAACGCCGCTCCGTAAAGTGCAAGCATTGCCGCAACGGTGTACCAGTTATAAAGCGCGCCGTCTATCGCATCGTCAAACAAAAGTCCGATTACCGCCGCAGGTATCTCTGCAACCAGCACCTTAAACCACATTGACCATGTTGCCTTTTTCTCCGCCGCCGTTTTCACAGGCGAAAACGGGTTCAGTCTATGGAAATACAGCGTTACAACCGCTAAAATTGAGCCGAACTGTATCACGACAAGGAATAAATCCACAAAATCTTTATTTTGTCCGCCCAAAAGATGTATAAATTCGTCCGCAAGTATCATATGTCCCGTACTCGACACGGGCAGCCACTCCGTTATTCCCTGTATTATACCCAATATTACCGCTTTTAATATCTCTATCATTTTAATCTCCTTTTCGCATAAAGCTGTTTATATATATAGGTAAAAACTTTTACTCTCTTTACATATCTTTTCGTTTCGCCGTACGGAATATCAAAAAGAGTTTTGCCATCCGCCGAATAACGTGCATCTTCCAGCCATTTTGATACATTTCCCATGCCGGCATTATACGCCGCCAGCGCCGTTTCCTCATTACTATACTTATCAATCAGGCAGGAAAGGTAATAACAGCCCATTTTTATGTTTATTTCAGGCTCTTCAGCCATATCGTAATCATAATCTATTCTCAGCTTTCCGGAGACCCAATCCGCCGTCGCGTCGGTAAGCTGCATAAGCCCTCTTGCAAGCCCTGAATGTGCCTTATTATCAAAGCAGCTTTCCGCGTAAATTACGCCGCAAATCATATATTTGTCGAGTCCGTATTCTGTTGCATATTTTTCTATATATTCTTCGTATTTGAGCGGAAATTTTGCGTAAATTGTCTTAACACAAACATTTGCAAGCAGAACAACTGCCGCCGCAGCGAAGATAAATCTTATTATTTTTTTCATTCCTCAATCCTTGTTAATATGGCGGACAAATCAACATCTCCACCATTGTTTATAATTACAAAATCACAGTTTTTCCGATAGAATCCGTCGTCTTGCTGTGCTAAAATCCGCTTTTGTGCAGACTCCTCCGTTATCCTGTCACGGCTTACTATACGTTCTATACGGATTTTTTTGTCCGCCAAAACGCCTATCATAATGTCACATTTCATTCCGCTTTCAATTAAAACCGCCCCGTCAACAAAAACCGTCTTTCCTTTGGTTTTTTTAATTTGGTCCGCTATATCAGACAGTATATATTTATGCGTGATTTCATTTAATTTTTCCAGCTTTTCAGGGTTTTGAAAGACGATTTTGCCCAGTTTTTTTCGGTCTATATTCTCGCCATTTAAAATTTCTTTGCCAAAATATTCGCAAAGTTCTTCCTTGCAAGCGCTTTTATTTATGCTTTCGTGTGCTGTTTTGTCGGCGTCTATGACTTCATACCCCAAATCTCTTAGTTTTTGAGATATATGGCTTTTCCCAACACCGCTTGCACCCGTTATTCCGACAACTTTTTTATTTTGCGTCATACCAGCTTTTACCCTCCGACATATCAACTACAAGCGGAACACTCAGCTTCATTGCATTTTCCATTTCGGTTTTCAAAATTCCCCTTACTTTTTCTTTTTCCGTAGGGTTTGTTTCTATTATAAGTTCATCATGTACCTGCAAAATGAGTCTGGACTTCAGTTTCTCGTCTTTCAATCTGCGGTAAATCCGTACCATGGCAAGTTTTATTATATCGGCCGCAGTGCCCTGAATCGGCGTATTAAGCGCAACTCTTTCACCAAACGCACGCGTATTGAAATTTGAAGATGTTATTTCGGAAATATACCGTCTTCTTTTCATCAATGTTTCCACGTACCCGTTTTTGCGTGCCTGCTCCTTTATATTTTCCATATATTCCCGCACGCCGCTGTACTTGTCAAGATAGCTATTAATATAGTCTTTTGCCTGTTTTACGCTGATTTTCAAGTCCTGTGAAAGCGAGTATTCGCCAATTCCGTAAACAATGCCGAAATTGACAGCCTTTGCGCTGCTCCTTTGCTCCTTTGTTACCGCCTCGGGAGATATTCCCAGAATCTGTGCAGCCGTGACTCTATGGATGTCCTCTCCCTTTCGGAACGCATCAATCATATTTTTATCGTCCGCAATATGCGCAAGGACTCTCAATTCTATCTGCGAATAGTCGGCATCTTCAAGCACATATCCCTCTTTCGCAACAAACATACGCCTCATATAACTGCCAAGTTCTGTTCTGGTGGGAATGTTCTGCATATTGGGTTCCGTTGAGCTTATACGGCCCGTCACCGTTGTCATTTGGTTAAATACCGAATGAATACGCCCCGTTTCGGGATTTATAACTGCCATAAGTCCGTCACAATAGGTACTTTTCAGCTTTGCAAGAGTCCTGTACTCCAAAATGAGCGGAATTATCGGGTGCTTGTCCCTTAATTTTTCAAGTACTTCCGCATTTGTGGAATAGCCGCTTTTTGTTTTTTTAAGCGGTTTTAAACCAAGCTTTTCAAACAGAATTTCCGCAAGCTGTTTTGGTGAATTTATATTGAACTCCCCTCGGGAAAGCGCAAAAATCTGTTTTGTAAGCTCGTCAATCCTTGTTCCTATCTCCTTTGAGAACTCCAAAAGTTTTTCCCTGTCAATCAGCACTCCCTGTTTTTGCATATCTGCCAGAACTTCGCAAAGAGGCAACTCTACATCATAATAAAGGCTCTCCTGCCCGTTTTCTTTAAGTTTTTGTCCCGTTATTTTAACAAGCGGCATTATTGCAAGAGCCTTTTTTGCCGTTGTATTTTCCTCTTCAAAAAGGGAAATCTGACTTCCTGCGCCGTCTTCGTATCCCAGATATTCATAGGCAAGGTCGGAAAGGCTGTATGATGTGCGCGACGGATTTATAAGGTATGCCGCAATTGCGACGTCATATATCACTCCGCTTACCTCGTAATACACATACATATCCTTTATATTTACGGTATATTTTTTTATACCGCCGTCCTTTAATATATCAAGCACTATGTCCCTTGTTTCTTCGTTTATCTCAACTGCCGCCGCATAGCTGTCTATTGCAAAAGCCGCCATTTTGAGTTCCTTCCCCGAAAGCTCAAAAAAGCACGCAGTTTCCCCCTTTTTACGGATTTTTGATGCGAGATTTTTTACATTTTGGGCGGTATTTATAAATTCCGTTTCTGTTCCTTTAAGAAAGTCAATCTCTTTTGTTTGCTCCGTCTTTTCTGCGCCCATTCGCGCTATCAGTTTATTTAAATCAAGTCTCTTGAGTATGTCATAAAGCGCAGGCTTCTTTGAAAAATCTCCCGGTTCCATGTTTGCAAAATCAAGTTCAAGAGGAACATTCCTGTCGATTGTCGCAAGCGTCTTTGACAAAAATGCCGAGTCTTTATCGCTTAAGAGTTTTTCTGTATTTTTGGCGCTTATACCAAAACTTTCAATGTTTTCATAAAGATTTTCTATGCTGTGCGCTTTTGCTATTATTGATGTTGCCGTTTTTTCGCCAATTCCATGCACTCCCGGAATATTGTCCGAGCTGTCGCCCATAAGCGCTTTTACATCTATAAACTCAGCCGGCGTCACACCGTACCTCTCGAAAACCACCTTTGCATCACAGCAATCAGTTTCAGTGTTTCCTTGCTTTGTTACCGTCAGCAAAACCTTCGTCATATCCGATGCAAGCTGTAAATCGTCCTTGTCTCCCGTTGCTATAAGGCACTCTATACCATTCTTTTCGCATATTGCAGATACTGTGCCGATAATATCGTCCGCTTCAAATCCCTCTTTTTCAAGCACGCAGATGTCCATAGCCTTTAAAATGTCCTTTGCTATCGGAATTTGCACCTTTAATCCATCGGGCATAGGCTTTCTTTGCGCCTTATACTCCTTATACATTTTATGGCGAAAAGTGGGCGCTTTTAAGTCAAACGCCGCGCAGACATAGTCGGGATTATAGTCATCAAAAAGTTTCATAAGAGTCATAAAAAAGCCGTAAACGGCGTTTGTCGGAGTCCCATCGCGCGCAGATAAATAACGTACACCGTAAAATGCACGGTTTATAAGACTGTTTGAATCTATAATCAGCAGTTTTTTCATAACCTTACCCGTTCCTATATATTTTCTATTTGCCAGTCAATAGGCGCTTTATTCATTGCTGTAAGCATATTATTCACCTTCTTGAAATGTCCGCAGCCGAAAAATCCGCGGCTTGCAGACAGCGGACTCGGATGTGCCGCAGACAGAATAATATGCTGAGGCGCTTTTATAAGCTCTTGCTTGCGCTTTGCATCATTTCCCCACAAAAGGAAAATTACAGGCTTTTTTCTTTCATTCAAGAGCTCGGTTACTCTGTCGGTAAACCGCTCCCAACCCTTGCCTTTATGCGAATTTGCCTCACCTTCGCGTACCGTAAGCGATGCATTCAAAAGCAAAACACCCTGACGTGCCCATTTTTCTAAAAATCCATTGTTTGGGATATAAAGTCCCATTTCATTTTGAAGTTCTTTATATATGTTTTGAAGTGACGGGGGTATATCAACGCCCTTTTTAACAGAAAAAGCAAGTCCGTGCGCCTGATCTTCGCCGTGATACGGGTCCTGTCCGAATATCACGACCTTAGCGTCCTCATAACCTGTCCACCTAAGTGCAGTAAAAATATCCTCTCTTGACGGGTGAACCGGAAAATTTTTGTATTCACTATCCAAAAACTCTTCAAGTTCTTTAATATAGTCCTTTTTCAGTTCCTCCGCCAAAAGGCTGTCCCAGTCTTTTGCCCCTATTATCATATTTATCTCCTTGTATAAACCGAAAAATCAGCTCTATGGCGCACTCTTGCAGTCCGATCGAAACAAAAGCCTCTGAAATGCGTAAATCTACTCAGCCTTTCCTGACATTGCATTATACGCCGTATGTACCGCTTCTTCCGAAATATTGCAGGACAGTGTATATATCGGAATTTCCTTTAAAATCCTTTCGATATGCCCCAAAAGCATATCCATATCCTTTTCATCATATGGCCTTATAGTCTGTGAGAGCATTTTCCCTATTACTGCTCCGCCGTTTTCACGTCTTATCTTATTTGTTTTTCCCCGTTCTATAAAGCATATACCCGCAATCGGCGCTTTTACATTTATGTTCAGGTCGGTTTTCCCGCTCCACGGAGTGCCGAATGCGTAAATTCCGTCCTTTTCAATCCTTATGGCAGGCTTATCATCATTTAAAATTTTTGCCCGTTCTCTTCCAAACACCTTTTGCCACATAGCGGTATGCGTCGATTTTCCGACACCGCTCTGCGCAGAAAAAAGGTACGCCTTTCCGTCCATTAACACGGCAGATGCGTGCAACATAAATCCGCCGAACAGAATAAGTCCCGAATAAAAAACGCTCCCGGTATAAATATACTCTGCCATTTCCGGCGTCATCGCGGGAGTCTCCCTGCATTTCTGCTCCAAAAAAGAATCGGACAGATATATCGTAACTTCAGGGTCTATATTTTCGCTTCTTATACGGTAGGCGTCTGCTTGCTTTTTCATTCTTTCATACTTATATCCCAAATCCACCGTTAAATCGGCTATTCTGTGCAAATTCACGTCCGTTATCCCCCTTTTGTTTCAGCACCGGCTTATTCGTTTACTCTTTGTCCTCAGAGCTTAAAACATCTGTAGTATGCGGATATTTGTTCAAATTTACATACACGCAAAAACTGATTATATGACCGTTATCTTCAAGTCTTTCCGTTTCGGACAAAAGCTGCCAGTCCGCACTCTCATCAAGATTTACCATAAATTTGTCACACTCTGCACATTCGTGTACCTTTGTTATATAGCAAAGGTCACAGTAACCCAAAAGTCCGCGGTATACGCTTTCTCCGCCGATTACAAAAGCGTTTTCGTCCACGCAGTCAAGCTTTAAAAGTTCTTCTATACTGTTCACCGTTATAGCACCCTCACAGCTAAAACTTTTATCGCGCGTTAAAACAACATTTATTCTGTTTTTAAGCGGCTTTCCGCCGGGAAAACTCTCTAAATTCTTCCGTCCCAGAATAACAGTTTTCCCCATAGTCTTTTCCCTGAAAAACTTCATATCTTTTGGAATATTAAAAAGCAGTCTGTTATCTTTTCCTATTCCCCAATTCTCTGAAACCGCTGCAATCAATTTCATTTTTATAAACATTATCCCCTTTCACAAAACCAAGACTGACAGAAAATCGTTCGGATTGCCGCTTTGAAGCGGCAGGTAGCTGTACACCGGTATCACCCCGAGTGAAAAGCGGTAATATGGGCGATTTTATTCAGTCTTCTCCTTATATGGCTATAGGTATTTTTGTTGTAAATTCATTGAATTTATAGTTTTCCAGCTTAAAATCATCAACCGAAATCTTGTAAAAGTCGTTTATTTCGCCTATTTCAAGCTTTGGCGCATCAAACGTCGGACGGCTTATAAGCTCCTCAATAATAGGTATATGCCTGTCATAGATATGTGCGTCCGCTATAACATGTAAAAGCTCACCGGGCAAAAGTCCCGAAACTTTTGCAAAAATATGTACCAAAAGCGCATACTGCACCACATTCCAGTTGTTTGCCGCAAGAAAATCGTTGCTTCGCTGATTTAAAACGGCATTCAGCTTTCCGTCCTTCACGCTGAAAGTAACCGAATATGCACAAGGATAAAGGTGCATTTCAGATAAATCGGCATGATTATATATGTTCGTTATAATTCTCCTGGAATTGGGGTTGTTTTTAAGGTCAAATAAAACCCTGTCAACCTGGTCAAATTCGCCCTCTTTATATTTATGTTTTATTCCAAGCTGATATCCGTATGCTTTGCCGATACTACCGTTTTCGTCTGCCCATTGGTCCCAGATATGGCTGTTTAATTCGTTAACATTATTGGATTTTTTCTGCCATATCCACAAAAGCTCGTCAAGCGCGGATTTCCAATAAGTACGCCTCAAAGTGAGGATAGGAAATTCCTTTGACAAATCGTACCTGTTTACTATGCCGAAAATGCTTTTTGTGTATGCACTGGTTCCGTCTTCCCATTTGGGGCGCACATTTAGAGACTCGTCGGTAACCCCATTTTCAAGGATTTCTCTGCAATTCTTTATAAAAACTTCATCAGCGTAGCTCATAACACACCTCTTTATGTAAATATACCTTTTCATTATATCATAGACAGGAAAAAAATACAATATTATAATAGTGAATTTTTTATTATGCGTGGTGTTTATATGAATTCTGTATGGACTTTTGTTGTTCTTGTTTCGCTCATTCTTTCCCTTTGTTACGGATTCCCCGAAAGTGTCCTTGCAAGCGGAATTTCGGGAGCAGAGGACGCCGTACGGGTTTTAATTTCACTTGCGGGCGCTATGTGCTTCTGGTCAGGGATTTTGAGAATTGCCGAAAAAGGCGGTGCCGCGCAGAAATGTCAAAAACTTTTATCTCCCGTAATAAATCGGCTTTTCCCGAAAACCGCGCACAAAGACAAGATAACGATGAACATTATTGCAAATCTTTTCGGAACAGGCAACGCAGCAACTCCCGCAGGAGTTGCCGCCATGGAGGGTATGGACGAAGAAAACGATAAAAGTCCATATCCCAACCGTGAGATGTGCCGCTTTACCGTTATGAACACCTCGAGCCTGCAGCTTTTTCCGACGACCGTTATAAGTATTCTGACTTCTTTCGGCGCAAAAAATCCGCTGTCTATTGTTCCGTATGTGTGGATAAGCTCGTCTTTAGCTCTTCTTTCTGCACTCTTGGTGCAAAGCCTTTTGTCAAAAAGGAGGTAAAAATGGCATATATCCTACCCGTTTTAATTATCGTTTCGCTTTTAATCGCTGTCCGCAACAAGACCCCCGTATATCAGCTTTTTTTGGAAGGTGCGGAGGACGGCATAAAAATGCTCTTTTCCATTCTGCCGCCTATGATTGCCGTCCTATCCATGGCAGCCATGCTGAAAGCCTCGGGACTTTTGGGCGCGGTTACGTCTTTTCTTGCGCCTTTTACGCAAAAAATAGGCATTCCTTCCGAAATGTTGCCGCTTGCCCTTTTGCGCCCTTTCTCGGGCGGAGGAGCTTTGGGGCTTTTGACCGACACGATAAAAACCTATGGCGCTGACAGCCGCATCTCGCGTGCTGCCTGTATTTTATGCGCGTCTACCGAAACAACCTTTTATACCATCTCCGTCTATTTTAGAAAAACAAATGTAAAACACACAAAACCCGTCATTTTTGCCGCTGTTTTTGGTGATTTAGTCGGTATTTTGTGTGCCTGCTGGCTGAGTAAGATAAATTTTTAACAATTTTTTGTAATTGTGTTGAAAATTTTTCAGTTTTGAGTTAAAATAGATCTGTTGGGTATCACTCCCAAAAGAAACTGATTATGAGAGGTGTACTTATGCTGAACAAAAAAACTGTAGAAGATATTGAAGTCAAAGGAAAGCGCGTCCTTGTAAGATGCGATTTTAATGTTCCCCTTGACGAAAACAGAAATATAACTGACGACACCAGAATTGTCGGCGCTCTTCCTACAATTGAATATTTAGTAAAAAACGGAGCAAAGGTTATTCTTTGCTCGCATATGGGCAAGCCTAAGGGTGAGCCTAAGCCTGAGCTTTCGCTTGCTCCCGTTGCTAAAGCACTTTCCGAAAAGCTCGGAAAACCCGTTGTTTTTGCAAAAGACGACTGCGTTGTCGGCGAAAACGCAAAAAAGGCAGTTTCCGAAATGGCGGACGGAGATATTGTGCTTTTGGAAAATACCCGTTATCGTGCCGAGGAAACAAAAAACATTGACGATTTTTCAAAAGAGCTTGCCTCTTTGGCAGATGTGTTCGTAAATGACGCTTTCGGCACAGCTCACCGTGCTCACTGCTCAAATGTGGGCGTTACAAAATACCTGCCCGTTGCCGCTTGCGGTTATCTTATCCAAAAGGAAATTCAGTTCCTCGGAAACGCTGTAAATAACCCTGTAAGACCTTTGGTTGCAATTCTGGGAGGTTCTAAGGTTTCGTCAAAAATCTCGGTTATCAATAACCTTTTGGAAAAGGTTGATACCCTGATTATCGGCGGCGGTATGGCATATACCTTTATGAAAGCAAAAGGTCTTTCAATCGGGACATCTCTTTTAGAGGAAGATTTTATAGATTATGCAAAGGATATGATGAAAAAGGCGGAAGAAAAGGGCGTTAAGCTGTTAATTCCGACAGACTCC
>JAIKVQ010000067.1 GCA_024685565.1 Bacillota bacterium | reverse complement strand
AACAGCTTCAATGCCTTCCTTACACAGTAAAGAGTATTATATCAATATCTTTTAAGCTTTGTCTTATTTCAGAAACATGCATACTTTTTTCCAAATTTAATTTTATTCTTTATTTCCATTATTTAGGCTGTTTTCCGATATATGCTAAGATTCCGCCGTCAACATAAAGGATATGTCCGTTTACGAAGTTTGACGCATCGCTTGCTAAGAATATTGCAGGTCCTTCCAAATCCTCAGGATTTCCCCAGCGTGCAGCAGGCGTTTTTGCAATAATGAACTTATCAAACGGGTGTCTTTCGCCGTCAGGTTGAATTTCACGAAGGGGCGCTGTCTGCGGTGTTGCAATATATCCTGGTCCGATACCATTACATTGTATATTGAACTCGCCGTATTCTGATGCAATATTTCTTGTAAGCATTTTGAGTCCGCCTTTTGCCGAAGCATAAGCCGAAACTGTTTCCCTTCCAAGTTCTGACATCATAGAGCAGATGTTTATAATCTTTCCGTGACCTTTTTTAATCATTGCAGGAATTACTGCTTTTGAGACTATAAACGGAGCATTTAAGTCAACATCAATTACCTGACGGAATTCTTGCGCTGTCATCTCCGTCATAGGTATTCTTTTTATGATACCTGCGTTATTTACCAAGATATCAATAATGCCGACTTCCTTTTCGATTTTAGCTACCATATCATTTACAGCATTTTCGTCCGTCACATCGCAAACATAGCCGTGAGCCTTAATGCCCTCCTCTTCATATGCTTTAAGACCTTTATCAACTAATTCCTGTTTAATATCGTTAAATACGATTGTTGCACCTGCTTTTGCATAGCCTTTTGCAATAGCAAAGCCTATACCGTATGACGCACCTGTTATGAGTGCAATTTTTCCTGTTAAATCAAATTGTGACATATCTTTATTCCCCCTTATTTCAAGTCTTTGTTTTCTATATGGTCCATATCGTCAAATTCCTGATTTTCACCGCACATTGCCCAGATGAATGAGTAATTTTTAGTGCCGACACCTGAGTGGATTGACCAGCTTGGCGAAATTACCGCCTCTTCATTATGCATTAATATATGGCGGGTTTCATCCGGCTCGCCCATCATATGAAATACTGCGTCATTTTCACCCATATCAAGATAGAGATACACTTCCATACGTCTGTCGTGAGTATGTGACGGCATTGTGTTCCAGTTTGAACCCACCTCAAGCTGTGTAAGTCCCATTGAAAGCTGGCAGGACTTCATAACCTCTGGGAGAATATACTGATTTATCACTCTCTTATTACAATCCTCTACACTTCCGCAAGGCACTTTTTTAGCTTTTGTAATATCTATTTTAACAATCGGGTATGACTTATGTGCAGGACAGGAGGAAACATAGAATTTAGGCGGATTTTCGCTATCAACACACTTAAATGTTACTTCCTTATTTCCCATTCCGATATAAATACCGTCACGGGGATTAAGTTCATAGTCAACTCCATCAATAGTTATAATACCTTTTCCGCCGATATTGATACAGCCCATCTCACGTCGCTCTAAGAAATAATCGCTTGCAAGCTCTTTTCCGCCAACAAGCTTTAATTCCTGATACACGGGCATCAAGCCTGCTGTTATTATTCTGTCGATATGGCTATACACCATTCTGATATTGTCTTTTGTGAAAAGTTTTGAAATGTGAAACTCTTCTCTCAGCCTTTCTGTTGTGTAATGCTTTACATCTTTTGGATTTGATGCACACCTGATTTCCATTTTAGACAAGTCCTCCTTTATATATCTTCCGTAAACCTCTATCTGTGAGAGTGCCGCCCAAGAAAATGGGAATACCGCTTGTTTAAAGTTTGTCAGATGTATTTTCCTTGTTATTTTTTTGTCGGATAAGACGAGTTCCTGCCCCTCGTGAGTTTCTACAAAATTTGCAGTTTCTCGTGTTCCGTCATCAAATTCGACATCTACCGCTTTCCAATATGTATCGTGAGGAAAATCTGCTCTTAAATAAAATACTACTTTTTCAATTTCAACATCTGTGCCAAAATCAATATAGTATTCCAAATCCTCTCTTGCACCGCCTGCCCAGGAATGGTACGGATAATCGCCGTGACCTTTGTTTTCGCAAACTCCGTCTATTGCGTTCCGTTCAAAAAAGCACACATCTTCCCTTGTTACAAGGTTTGCATATGCGTGAGGAAAATATCTTTTTTGTCCTCTTCTATCGTGGCTATTAAGCGCAATATTTCGATATCCGTATTTTACATCATCATTCGGCTCATATGCCTTTATATGATGGCTGTTTCCCGAAAATGCATTTTGGTCATAGCCTCTTTTAAGATTACCGAACGGGATTTCAAATTCTAATGTGCTTGACTCCGAAAATACAATGCTTTCAGCTAGACAGTCATCAAGTTTCAAGGCAACAAAATCACTATCTTTCTTTCGTATAACAATTTTATCGCCCTCCTGATATTCTTTTTCATATGTAATATCTATATTTTCGCCCTTTTGGGAAAGTAACACTTTTGCGTCTTTGTTGACTATTGAAAGCTCTACCGTAAAAATCACCTCTTGTTTCTTTTATAATAAATATGTTTTAAAT
>JAIKVQ010000039.1 GCA_024685565.1 Bacillota bacterium | reverse complement strand
GCACCTCCAAATAATTATAGCGATATTATAACTCAAAAAAATGCTTTTGTACAGAGTATTTTTATTTATTTTGACCTATAATAATTAAGTGAATTGGGTTGACAAATTTTGCATAATATATTATAATACATATGAACAGTCGTTCAACTGTTCGGAGCGGAGATGATTAAGTGAAAGTTTATATGGATAATAACGCAACAACTGCGATGAAAAAAGAAGTTTTAGAGGAAATGCTGCCGTATTATACGGAGATTTACGGAAATGCTTCCTCGAAATTCTATGAAGTAGGGCGTCAGGCGGACGAGGCGGTTATGGAAATCCGCGAAAGAGTTGCAAAACAGCTTGGTGCTAAAACCAATGAAATATATTTTACCGCGTCAGGCTGTGAGGCGGATAACTGGGCGATTAAAGGTATTGCCTTTGCAAACAAAAGCAAGGGAAATCATATCATAACATCTGCAATTGAGCATCATGCAATTTTGGGTGCGTGCGAGTTTTTAGAGAAAAACGGCTTTAGCGTAACGTATCTTCCTGTAGACGAATACGGAAGAGTAAATCCCGAAGACGTAGAAAATGCTATAACCGACAAAACGATACTTGTTTCGGTTATGACCGCAAATAACGAAATAGGAACTATCCAGCCTATACGTGAAATTGCAAAAATTTGCAAGGCACACAAGGTTGTTTTCCATACCGACGCTGTGCAGGCGATAGGGCATATGCCGATAAATGTAGAGGATTTGGGTGTTGATATGCTGTCCTTGTCTGCACATAAATTCCACGGGCCTAAGGGCGTGGGAGTCTTGTATATAAGAAACGGCGTGAGAATTGAAAATCTTATTCATGGCGGAGGGCAGGAACGCGGAAAGCGTGCCGCAACCGAGAATACCGCAGGTATGGCGGGACTTGCAAAAGCTTTGGAACTTGCAAACACCGACCTTGATAAAAAGATTGAAAAAATGCGTACTATGAGGGACAGGCTGATCACGGGAATAAGCAAGAATATCCCGTACTGCAGACTAAACGGACCTACGGACGATACAAGGCTTTGCAATAATGTCAATTTTTCCTTTAGGTATGTTGAGGGCGAGTCAATACTTATGCTGCTTGATATGAAAGGAATTGCCGCATCAAGCGGAAGTGCGTGTGCATCAGGCTCACTTGACCCGTCGCACGTGCTTTTGGCAATAGGTCTTCCGCACGAGATTGCGCACGGCTCTGTGAGATTCAGCGTAAGTGATGACACTACAGAAGAAGAGGTTGATTATGTAATAGAAACACTTCCCAAGATAATAGAAAGGCTGAGACTTATGTCACCGCTTTATGAGGAAGTTCTGAACAAGGAAGAGGAGGAAGCATAAATGTATTCTGAAAAGGTAATGGACCATTTTGAAAATCCGAGAAATGTGGGCGAAATCAAGAACGCGAACGCCGTAGGCGAGGTCGGAAACGCAAAATGCGGCGACATAATGAAGATATATATGGATATTGATGAAAATGAAGTCATAAGAGACGTAAAATTCAAGACCTTTGGCTGCGGAGCGGCGATTGCCACAAGCTCAATGGCAACGGAGATGGTAAAGGGCAAAACGGTTGATGAGGCGCTCAGTCTCACAAACAAGGCGGTTATGGAGGCTCTTGACGGACTTCCGCCCCAGAAAATACACTGTTCCGTGCTTGCTGAAGAGGCGATTAAGTCTGCAATAGATAATTATAGAGGAAATAGCGGAAAAAGTGTGCACGAGGGTTGTAAATCCGACTGCAGCAGTTGTCCGCACGCAGGTAAATAAAAGAATAAAGCTGCCAAATAAAACTTTTTTATGCGGCAGTTCTTTTTTTGGTAAATATATTGCAAAAAGGAAAGTTTTAGAGTATAATAAAATTGGTGTGAAAAAGCATACTGAGTTTGATGGATCATTATATTTATGGAGGAATGTGTTATGATTTTTGACAGAGTAAAGACAATTATAAACGAACAGCTTGGCGTAAATGAAGATGAGATAACTATGGAATCAAATTTTCTTGAAGATTTCGGTGCGGACTCGTTGGAGCTTATCGACCTTATAATGGCACTTGAATCTGAATTTGATATAGAAGTTCCCGAAGAGGACATTGAGGAAATAGAGACGGTTCAAGATGTGGTTTCATATTTGAAAAACCATACTGATTTGGAAGATTGATGAACGAAATAGAAATTTTTGAGGCAAAAATAGGGTATTCGTTTTCTGACCGCAAATATCTTGAAACAGCACTTACTCACAGTTCATATGCAAATGAGCATAAGACTAAAAGTAATGAAAGGCTTGAATTTTTGGGCGATTCGGTTTTAAGTCTTATTGTAAGTGAAAATCTGTTTTTAAGATTTTCGGAAGATAATGAAGGTGACTTAAGCAAGATAAGAGCCTCTTTGGTGTGTGAAAAGGGGCTTTTTGAACTGGCAAAAAAAATTGACATGCAAAGATATATAAAGCTCGGCAACGGAGAAGAGAGTACGGGCGGAAGAAACAGAGCTTCTGTTGTATCCGATGCGTTTGAAGCACTTTTGGCGGCAATTTTTCTCGACTCCGATTTTGAAACGGCAAAAAACTGGCTTTTGTCGTTAATGGAGGAGGAGCTTAAAACTGCCGATGAAAAGCCGTCAAATGATTATAAAACAATAATTCAGGAAATAACACAAAAAGGCGGAAAAGGTAAGGTAAGCTACGCGCTTGTAAGCGAAAGCGGTCCTGATCATAATAAAAAATTTGTTTGCGCCGTTTTGGTAGACGGTGTTAAAATTTGTGAGGGTACAGGAAAAAACAAAAAGGAAGCGGAGCAGATCGCAGCAAAAAATGCGATTGAATTGCTATGAAATACTACAATATCCCAATATTTGTGCCACATGAGGGCTGTCCGTTTGACTGTGCGTTCTGCAATCAAAGGCGGATAACCGGTGCCGACACGTCTATGACAGCCCGAGAGACTAAAGAAACGATAAAAGAATATCTTGATACTATACCAAAAAGCGAGCGTACAGTTGAGGCTGCATTTTTCGGAGGCAGTTTTACGGGCATTTCTGAAGAAAAACAGATAGATTTGCTTGAGGCAGCATATGAATTTGTGAAAAGCGGTGAGATTGACGGTATCCGTCTTTCAACACGTCCCGACTACATTTCGGAAGAGATTTTAAAGCGTCTTAAAAAATACGGTGTAACAACGATAGAGATTGGAGTTCAGTCGATGGATGACGGCGTTTTGACGGCAGCGGGAAGAGGTCATACAAGAGATACGGTCATTTCGGCTGTTTCTCTTATAAGGAAATACCCATTTAAGCTTGGACTCCAGATGATGACGGGACTGCCTTGCGACAGCAGAGAAAAATCTATTGCTACTGCACAGCAGATTATAGCATTAAAGCCTGATTTTGTGCGCATTTATCCGACGCTTGTTCTTAAGGATACATACCTTGAAAAAATGTATCAAAGAGGCGAATATACACCATGGAGCGTTGATGAAACTGTAAGCGTTCTAAAGACAATAATCCCGATGTTTGCGGAGAATAATATAGAAGTTATCCGCGTTGCACTTTCCGTAACAGAAGAGATTTCGCCAAACGGTGCGCTTGTCGCAGGTCCGTTTCATCCTGCCATAAGAGAACTTGCCGAGGGTGAAATATATTTTGATAAGATGTGCGAAGTTTTGGATAAAGACAAGACCAAACACATTTTTTATGTAAACCCTGCAGAAATTTCAAAAGCTGTGGGAAACGGGAAAAGAAACATAAAGAGAATTTACGAAAAATACGGAATAAGGATAAAAATAAAGCCGTCAGACGCGCTTAAAAAGGGCGGAATTACGGCTTGGAAGGAATGAAAACATTTGTATCTAAAAAGGATTGAAATGCAGGGCTTTAAGTCCTTTGCAGACAAAACTGTTTTAAGCTTTGAGGGCGGCGTTACAGGAATTGTAGGTCCCAACGGCAGCGGAAAGAGTAATATTTCCGATGCTATAAGATGGGTTATGGGCGAAATGAGTGCAAAAACATTGCGCGGCGCCAATATGCAGGACGTAATTTTTAACGGAACGCAAACCCGAAAACCCTTGAATTTTGCCGAGGTAAGCCTTGTTCTTGACAATTCCGAGGGCATATTCCCGATTGAGTATGACGAAATAATGGTAACAAGACGTGTTTTTCGTTCAGGCGAAACCGCATACAAAATTAACGGTGCTGCCTGCAGATTAAAGGATATACAAGAACTTTTTATGGATACAGGCCTTGGCAGAGACGGTTATTCTATGATTGGACAGGGTAATGTTGCGCAGATTTTGTCCACAAAATCAGAGGATAGGCGTAATTTTTTTGAGGGAGCGGCAGGCGTTTCAAAGTATAAGCACAGAAAGGAAGAGGCAGAAAGAAAATTAACCGCTGTTACTGAAAATCTTGTGCGGATAAATGATATAACGACAGAACTTGAATCGCAGATAAAACCTTTGGAAAGACAGTCAAAAAAAGCACGTGAATACTTAGTGCTTTATGAGGAGTATAAAGGGCTTGATGTGAGCCTGATTTTGCTGTCTGCAAAAAAGGGAAGCACTCAGCTTTTAGAGCTTTCCTGCCAAAAGCAGAATTTGGAGAATGAAATAAGCAGTGTAAAATCAGGTGCAGACGAATTTGAGCTTAAAATGGCGGATTTGTATATCGAAAATGAGAAAAAGGACGGCGAGCAGACCCAGACAAATAATGCGCTTTTAGACAATGAAAGCAGCATATCAAAAATTGAAAATGATATAAGTATAGCAACTAATAATATAGAAAACAACAATGCTTTAAAAACGCGAATTGATGGTGAGATTGCCTCAATTTATAAAAAAAATGAACAGCTTTCGCAAAAAATTGCAGAAAGTGAACAGATTATAAAGCAAAAGCAGGAAGAGAACAGCGGATTGGTTTCCAAATTTGCCAAAATGCAGGAGGACAGCGGTGCGGTTTACAGCGAGCTTGAGGACTGTATGGCAAAGATTGATTCGCTAAAGTCTCAGGTTATGGAAAAATCAAGCGCGGTAGCCTCGGGAAAAACGCAGATAGAAGGGCTTGAAAAGCTGAGGAGTACTTATCTTGAAAGGAAGAATGCAGCAGAGGCAGAACGCGAAGCAAGGAAACACGGATGCGAGAACACTAAAAAGGAAATCAAGGAAAACGAAGAAAAATTAAAAGATGCCGAGGAAAAACTTTCGGCTATGAAAACCCGCATAGATGTATGTGAGAGAAAACTGGGAGACCTGAACGCGGATGAAAAAGAGCTATCATCGGCTTTGGCGGAAAAACAGCTTGATTTTGCACAAAAGACTTCAAAAAAGCGAATGCTTGAGGCAATGGAAAATGATTATGAGGGATATGCAAGGAGCGTAAAGGCTGTATTAAAGGCAAATGAGCTTAAATCAAGAAGGATTTACGGTACGCTTTCGGGACTTATTTCAGTTGATAAAGAGTATGTTACGGCGATAGAAACTGCGCTTGGCGGCGCTCTGCAAAATATCGTGGTTGAAAGCGAGGAGGACGCAAAAGCCGCAATAACATATCTTAGAAATAATAAGCTCGGAAGAGCAACCTTTTTGCCGATTTCTTCCGTTACGCCGAAAAGACTTGAAAATGAGGCTGAAATAAAATCAAATAAGGGTGTAATAGCTCTTGCGAGCGAGCTTGCTAAGACGGACAAAAAATACTCAAAAATAGTCGATAGTCTGCTTGCAAGAACGGTTGTGACTGATAATATTGATAATGCAATCGCTCTTTCTAAAAAATACGCTTACCGTTTTAGGACGGTAACCTTGCTTGGTGATATTTTAAACAGCGGCGGTGCGATAAGCGGCGGAAGTGTAAATAAAACGAGTGGTTTTCTGTCGCGTGCAAGCGAGATAAAAACACTTGAGAGTGAAATCTCACGCCTTAGTCTTGAACTCCAGAAAGAGAAAAAGGAGCTGGAGTCAAAGAGGACTGACATAGATAATTTGAATATGCAGCTTGAAAGCTTTCAGCCGCTTGCAAGAGAATACGAAAACGATATTTTGGTACTTAAAAATTCAAATGAGCATTTATTGGGAACACTAAATAATGAAGAATCCGAAAAAGGTATTGATGCCGAACTTGCGACGATTGATGCTGAACTTTTGAAGTCGCAGGAGGAAATTGCGGTATTGATTGCGAGTGTTCGTACCGGTGAGAACGATATTTTAAGGCTTAATGAAGAGATAGAAAAGCTTTCAAAAGAATATGAGAGTATACAAGCCCAAAAGGAGCAAAAGGCACAGGATATTATGGACGAAACTGTGCGTATGCGTTCAATTGAGCAGGAAATATCGGCAGAAAAGCAAAATATTGAGAGTATAAAACAGACTATTGCCGAAAATATTGATGAAATTGCCAAAAAGACAGCCGATAAGGCGGAAATTGAGAAGAAAAATACCGAGCTTTTGGCTGAAATTGAAGAAAAACGCGAAAAAATTGCGGAAACGTTAAAGGTTTCTGAGAAAATTAAGGTACGGCTTTCAGAAATTGAGCAGGAAAAAGCGGTAATTTTGGAGAAGCTCAAGGGTATGCAGACTCAAAATAAGGAGCTTACAGATAGGCTCATACTTCTTCAGCAGGAGCTTTCGCGCCTTGAAAACAAGGAAGAAAGACTTACTATGCAGCAGGACGGGGCAATATCGCGTCTTTGGGACGATTATGAACTGACCTTGGAAACCGCTGAGGAGGTAAAAGCAGAAATTGATGACGAGAAAGCTGCCTCTTTGCGTGCATCGGAACTTAAGTCAAAGATAAAATCGCTCGGAAGTATTAATATTGACTCTATTGAAGAATATAAGAATGTAAAGGAACGTTTTGAATTTTTATCGAGCCAAAAAGCTGATTTGGAAAACGCTAAAAGTAATCTGACAGGAGTCATAGACTCTATGCAGGAACTTATGGAGGAGCATTTTGCAAAGCGTTTTGAAGAGATAAATAAAAGCTTTGGGAAGGTGTTTTCCGAGCTCTTTGGAGGCGGTCACGGCAGACTTTACCTATCGCGTCCTGAGGATGTTTTGGAAAGCGGTATAGAAATTGAGGCACAGCTACCCGGAAAAAGTCTTCAAAATATCAATCTTTACTCGGGCGGCGAAAAATCATTTATTGCGATAGCCCTGCTTTTTGCGATACTCCGTGTAAAGCCGACTCCGTTCTGCATTTTAGATGAAATTGATGCGGCTTTGGACGATTCAAATGTGTGGCGTTTTGCAACCTATCTAAAAAATTATATTGACGATACACAGTTTGTCGTAATAACGCACAGACGAGGAACAATGGAGGCGGCAAATACTCTTTACGGCGTAACTATGCAGGAAAAGGGAGTAACGAAAATGCTTGCCTTAAATATTGATGAAGTTGACGAAAATCTTATAAAATAAGGAGTTAAAATGTCATTCTTTGAAAGATTAAAAAATGGTCTTGGAAAAACAAGAGAGTCTTTTTCGGAAAAAGTAAACAGTGTATTTTCGGCATTTGTAAAGATTGACGAGGATTTTTTTGAAGAGCTTTTGGAAGTTTTGGTTATGGCGGATTTGGGTATGGAAACAGCAGAATATGTAACGGAAACACTGAAAGCGCGTGTAAAGTCGAAACGTCTGCAAGATGCAGAGGAGATAAAGGAAGAACTCAAAAATGTAATTGCTGAAATACTTACCGAGCAAGATACAAATATGCATCTTGAAACAAAGCCGTCTGTAATTCTTGTAATAGGCGTAAACGGAGTGGGAAAGACTACAAGTATAGGCAAGATGGCGGCTCTTTATAAGGAAAGGGGTAAAAATGTACTGCTTGCCGCGGCGGACACTTTCCGCGCAGCAGCGATAGACCAGCTTGACGAGTGGGCAACAAGGGCAGACTGTGATATAATAAAAAATAAAGAAAACTCTGACCCTGCGGCAGTTGTTTTTGATGCCTGCCGAGCAGCAAAAGCAAGGAATACGGATATTTTGATATGCGACACAGCTGGAAGACTGCATAATAAATCAAATCTTATGGCAGAACTTAATAAAATTGCAAGAGTTATAGAAAGAGAACTGCCGGGAGCGGATAAGGAAATTTTGATTGTTTTGGACGCATCAACGGGGCAGAATGCCGTTTCACAGGCAAAACTCTTTTCTGAGGCGGCAGAGATTTCGGGCATAATTCTTACAAAAATTGACGGAACTGCAAAGGGCGGAATAGTAGTTTCAATATCTAAGGAACAGAATATTCCCGTAAAGTTCATCGGAGTCGGCGAGGGGATTTCGGATTTGCAGGAATTTGACGCCGAAAGTTTTGCAAAAGCGCTGTTTTCTGATATGTAGCGCATTGACATAAGATACATATTGTGATAAAATTACTTTTAATGTACTGTTTGGAGGAAAACTATGGTTAAAATTGCAATTATGGGGTACGGCACTGTTGGAAGTGGAGTTTATGATATTATAAAAGCTGACAATTTTGCATACGAGGCTATGAATCCCATTGAAATCAAGTATATTCTTGATATAAGGGACTTTCCCGACCATAAGGAAAAGGAGATTTTTACAAAGGATTTTAACGTCATTTTAAATGATGATGAAATTTACTGCGTTGTTGAGGCTATGGGCGGGTTAAATCCTGCATATGAGTTTACAAAATCACTCCTTTTGGCAGGAAAAAACGTTGTTACCTCCAATAAGGAGTTGGTAGCTACCCACGGACCGGAGCTTTTAAGAATTGCAAAGGATAAAAATGTGAATTATCTCTTTGAGGCGAGTGTTGGAGGCGGTATTCCGATTATAAAGCCGCTTTGTTCAAGCCTTAAAGCAAATAAAATAAAAAAGATTGCAGGTATCCTAAACGGTACTACAAACTTTATTCTGACCGAGATGGTAGAAGAGGGAAAAAGTTTTTCCGATGCCCTTAAGATGGCACAGGTCAATGGCTATGCCGAGCGTAATCCCGCTGCCGACATTGAAGGTCACGACGCTTGCCGTAAAATTGCAATTTTAGCATCGCTTGCGTGGGGTGAGTATATAGATTATAAGGATATTCCGACAGATGGTATTACAAACATAACCTTAGAGGACGTTGATGCTGCCTCAAAACTTGGGTACAGCGTGAAACTTATCGGATATGCCGATAAGAGGGACGGGCTGTTTATATGGGTTTCGCCGATGCTTGTGCGAAAGAGCTGTCCGCTGTCAGGCGTAAACGGTGTATTTAATGCCATTTTGGTAGACGGGAATTATCTCGGCACGTCAATGTTCTACGGTCAGGGCGCCGGTAAATTTGCAACAGCCAGTGCAATGGTTGCTGATGTAATCGAAAGCGTACGGCATATAAATGCAAAAAAGGCGTATATTGAGTGGCAGGTTACTGAAAAATCGAGTGTTCTCCCTGTTTCGGAAAGTGAAAACAGATACTTTGTCCGCACAAAAGAAAAACAGGATAGGATTGAAGAACTTTTCGGGAAGGTATCGGTATCAAGCATAAATTCAGAAAACGTTTTTGTAACTGATGTTATGAAAGAAAAAGATTTTGAGGATAAGGCAAAAACTCTCGGAGTAATAAGCAAAATAAGAGTTTTAGACGCCTGATAGAAAAATGGGCATATAATATGAATAGGTTAATGTATTTTAGGGGGTTATATAAATGAGATTGGTAGTACAAAAGTACGGCGGCAGTTCTGTGCGTGATAAAGAGCGCGTTATGAATGTTGCACGACGTATCGTAGAAGCCTATGACGCAGGAAATAATGTAGTTGTTGCAGTTTCCGCGCAGGGCGATACGACAGATGAACTGATAGAAAAAGCAAAGGAAATAAACGCCAGTGCGTCAAAACGCGAGATGGATATGCTACTGTCAACAGGCGAGCAGATTTCAATAGCGCTTTTGGCTATGGCGATAGAGAAAATAGGAAGACCTGTTATATCTCTTACAGGTTGGCAGGCAGGCTTTAAAACAGATGCGACCTTTGGTAACGCAAGAATAAAAAGGATTGATACCGAAAGGCTTAAAGGTGAGCTTGATAAACGCAAAATTGTAATTGTTGCAGGATTTCAGGGACTCAATAAAAACGACGATATAACTACGCTCGGAAGAGGCGGAAGCGATACTTCAGCGGTTGCGCTTGCCGCAGCATTGGGAGCTGACATATGCGAGATTTATACCGATGTCGACGGAGTTTACACAGCAGACCCGAGAATAGTTAAAAATGCAAAGAAATTAAAGGATATTTCATATGACGAGATGCTTGAACTTGCATCGCTTGGTGCGAATGTGCTTCATAACCGTTCGGTTGAAATGGCAAAGAAGTATAATGTAAATCTTGCGGTAAAATCAAGTCTTAACAATAATGAGGGAACTTTTGTAAAGGGGGAAAATAAAGTGGAAAAAATGTTGGTAAGAGGAGTTACAAGGGATAATGATGTGGCAAGAATTTCTCTTTGCGGGGTAGAAGATACTCCAGGCAAAGCATTTACCGTATTTTCTCTTGTTTCAAAGGAGAATATAAGCGTTGACTTGATTTTGCAGTCAATAGGCAGAGACGGCAAAAAGGATATAAGTTTCACTGTTAAGGAAGACGATTTAGAGTCCGTGTTAAAGATTTTAGAAAATAATAGTGATATTATAGGCGCGGAAGATGTTAAATTTTCAAAGGATATATCAAAGGTGTCAATAGTAGGCGCCGGTATGGTAACAAATCCGGGCGTTGCAACCAAGATGTTTGAGGCACTTTATAATGTGCATATCAACATAGCAATGATTTCAACATCCGAAATCAAAATTTCTGTGTTGGTTGATAAAAAGGACGCAGAGCGCGCAGTCAATGCCATACATGATGCATTTTTGCTTGAAAACTAATATTTGGCGGACTTCCAAAGTCCGCCCGATTTATTTAGCAGAGGATAGAATATGGATAATATAATTATCGGCAGAAACCCTGTTTTAGAGGCGATAAAGGCAGGGCGTGAAATTGATAAAATAATGGTAAAAAAGGGCGGATACGAAGGCTCTTTAGTAACAGTCATAAAAAAGGCAAAAAGTCTTAAATTACCTGTTGTTGAGGTGGATAAAGCAAAGCTTGATTTACTTTCTGACGGAAAAAACCATCAGGGTGTGATAGCTTTTGTTGCGGCGCATACATATACAGATGTTAAGGACATGATAAAGCTGGCAAAGGAAAAGAGCAACGCACCATTTATAATTATTCTTGATAAAGTTACCGACCCGCACAATTTTGGCTCAATTATAAGAACGGCAAACTGTGCGGGTGCGAACGGAATAATAATTCCAAAGCGTGGGAGCGTGGGACTTTCGGAAACGGTTGCAAAAACTTCAGCAGGAGCTTTGGAATATATACCTATTGCAAAAGTCACAAATATTGCAGAAACGGTAGAAATGCTTAAAAAAGAGGGTTTTTGGATAGCAGGTGCCGAGGCGGACGGCGAGCTGATGTATAAAACTGATTTAACCGGTGCAATTGCCCTTGTAATAGGTAGTGAGGGAGAGGGTATATCACGGTTGGTAAAGGAAAAGTGCGACTTTTTGTGCAGAATACCGATGTACGGGGATATAAATTCACTAAATGCGTCTGTTGCGGCAGGCGTAATGATGTATGAAATAGTACGCCAGAGGGGAGAAAAACAATGAGAGCAGTAATAACGGTAATAGGAAAAGATAAGGTCGGAATAATTGCAAAGGTAAGTGCGCTTTTGAGCGAAAACGGAATAAATATACTGGATATTTCACAGACAATAATGCAGGACATGTTTACAATGATTATGCTTGTAGATATGCAGGAGAAAAAGGTTTCCGATATATCGGATGGTATAAAGAAGATAGAAAAGGATATGGAACTGTCTATTCATATCCAGAATGAAGATATTTTCAATCTTATGCATAGAGTTTGAGGAGAGTTAAAATGATAAATCCTTTTGAAATTCTTGAAACAATCAATATGATTGATAAAGAAAATCTTGATATAAGAACAATAACAATGGGCATTTCTTTAAAGGACTGCGCAAATCCTGATATTGATACTGCCTGCGAAAAAATTTATAAAAAGATAACCGAGAAAGCGAAAAATCTTGTGGCTGTTGGCTGTGATATAGAAAATCAGTATGGAATACCGATTATAAACAAGCGTATTTCGATTACGCCGATAGCTAATATTGTGGACGCACTTGCGGAAAAAACAACTGAAAACTGTGTAAAAATAGCCAGAACACTTGATAAGGCGGCTAAAGCAGTAGGAGTTAATTTTATAGGCGGATATTCGGCTCTTGTACATAAGGCGATGACAGAGGGCGAGGCGGCTTTGATAGAGTCAATTCCTGAGGCATTGGCTACTACCGATATAGTTTGCTCGAGTGTTAATGTAGGTACTACAAAAGCAGGCATAAATATGGATGCCGTTTTGAAAATGGGTGAGATTATACGGCATACAGCTGAAAAGACAGCGGACAAAAACGGCTTTGGCTGTGCAAAACTTGTAGTGTTTATGAATGCAGTAGAGGATAACCCATTTATGGCAGGTGCTTTTCACGGCGAGGGCGAGGGCGAGTGTGTCATAAATGTAGGAGTAAGCGGACCGGGTGTTGTAAAATGTGCTCTGGAAAAGGTAAAGGGCGAGCCTTTTGGGGTAGTTGCCGAGACTATTAAAAAGACGGCATTTAAGATAACGAGAATGGGCGAGCTTGTGGCGCAGGAGGCGTCAAAAAGGCTTGGTGTGCCATTCGGAATAGTGGATTTATCACTTGCTCCTACTCCAGCAGTTGGTGACAGCGTTGCGTACATTTTGGAGGAAATGGGACTTGAAAAATGCGGAACGCACGGCACGACAGCGGCACTGGCGCTTTTGAATGATGCAGTTAAAAAGGGCGGAGTTATGGCATCATCTTATGTAGGAGGTTTGTCAGGTGCATTTATACCCGTCAGCGAAGATGCGGGTATGATAAGTGCGGCAAAATGCGGTGCATTGGCACTTTCGAAGCTTGAGGCGATGACTTGCGTTTGCTCTGTGGGGCTTGATATGATAGCTATACCCGGTGATACGCCTGCGGAAACAATTTCCGCAATAATAGCAGATGAGGCGGCAATAGGAATGATAAATACGAAGACGACAGCTGTGAGGATTATTCCTGCCATAGGCAAAAATATCGGTGATACGGTAGAATTTGGCGGACTTTTGGGAACAGCACCGATTATGGAAGTGTCAAAGTATTCAAGCGCAGAATTTGTTAAAAGAGGCGGAAGAATACCGGCACCTTTGCAGGCACTCAAGAATTAGGAGGGAAAATGGCATCAAGCAGAGAATATCTTGATTTTGTTCTGGAACAACTTTCGGGAATTGACGGCATATCGTATAAAGCTATGATGGGCGAATATATTATATACTGTAAGGGCAAGATTGTCGGCGGAATATATGATGATAGGTTTTTGGTAAAACCTACAAAATCGGCGCTAATACTTATGGAGAGCGCGCCTCTTGAAGTGCCGTATGACGGCGCAAAAGAAATGATTTTGGTAGAAGATATTGAAAACAGGGAATTTCTTAATAGACTGTTTTGTAAGATGTATGACGAGTTACCGTTTTCTAAAGGTAAAAAATAGAAATAGAATGAAAATATTATAAATTTTACTTGCAAAAGAAAAAATACTATGCTATAATGAGTCGGTACGGCATGTGGAGAAGTCGCGTAGCTGGCCGAGCGCGCACGATTGGAAATCGTGTAGGCGTCAAAAGCGTCTCGAGGGTTCGAATCCCTCCTTCTCCGCCAAAGTTAAAACCGCCTGTAAAGGCGGTTTTTGCTTTGGCGGATTTTAAATGGAAGGGATTTGAAGCGAGCGGTAGTGAATTTTGTGCCAGTGGCACAAAAGAGCCGTGAGCCGGCTTTTCCGCAGAAAAGGAATCCCTCCTTCTCCGCCACGTCGGAACGGACCTTGCTCCGTTCCGATTTTTGTTTACACAAAAATCAGTCACACGCGCCGTCGTTCCTCCTTTTTCGCAAAAAGGCACATTCGCGTCGGCTACTCGCTTGCAAGCGCGCTCAAAACGCCTTTGGCTCATTACCACCTTTTTGCGATTTTGAGTATATCTATATAGTTCAGTTGATCCACGCCGGAGCGAAGTTTGCTTTGTTCCGTTTTTTTTTGCACAATTATAAAGCCACAGATTTAAGAGAAAATCTGTGGCTTCTTTATTCTTGATTATAGTTCTTCCAGAGAAGGCTCGATATGAGTGTCATAAATAATGCAAAAAGCAAGCATGCCTGGTGAGGAATAATAAACGCCGCTTTCTCTAACCAAACTTGCCGCGGATACCCTCCCCAAGTATTTAAGGAATAAACAAATGGAGGAATAGCTCCGATTAGAAAAATAAATAAATACAATATGAAAGAAACAAAGCGGTTTTCTGTAATATATATTCCTAAAAGGAAGTACGCCAAAGAAAGAAGCAGACAGCATATTGTACCATAGATATTAGGTATGCCTAAAACAATATTGCAAAAAATCGCATCGCCTTTAAAAAATGTGTAATTGATGAAGAATTTGTAGGTAACTAAATCTCCTATAGCCCCGATCAAAATAACAGCGGAAAGACAAAAGCATATCCGCTTAAAAAGCTTTTTCCTGCTGCGCGTAGGCGAATAGATAGTAGCGGCCGGTAAAAGCACAAGTAGAATTGAGTACAAAATGAAGGATATATTCTGAACCTTTATATACCTTAGTAATACTGTAGCTTCTATAAATTCATACAACTTAAAATAGACATATAAAATCCAGATTCCAATGCTGGAAAAAAGAGAAATAGATGTTAACTTGCGTATTAAATATGTTGTGTAATTCATTTTTATCTCCCATATTACTGTTCGGAATCTTCGTTTTCGACAAATACGAGTTGATCCCAAACAAATTCAGTCCAAGTATAATCGCTTACCCCTGCGAGTAAAATGCCCAAGGTAAAGAGCAGCTGTGATGCAATTTCCAAGGAATTATTTGTGAGCCAAAAAAGTGAAAAGATGCGGTCTTGTGTAAATATATTGTTAAAAAGCGGCAAAAGTATTCTAAGTGCAAAAAGCAGAGCAACAAGTGACTTCGCCGTTGATTTATCCTTGTCAAAATAAATGCCCGTATAAATGGCAGCAATACCGTAAATAATGGAAAATACGGTACCTGTAAAACTATAAGTGTCCCAAAATGTGATGGAGTAAACAAAACCGCCTTCCGTTAAAAACTCGGCAATTTTATCACCTGAAAAAAAGTCAGCAGAGGGCTGTGTGAAAAGAAAATACACAATCCATAAAGCAGTGATAAGATGGCATATTCCGTATGCAATAAATCCAATACGTGCAAGTTTTATACGTCCGAATTCAAACATTGACGGTACTATAAATACGATAGGGATAAAAAGACCTCCGAAAATGCGCAAAAAGGCATACCCAATATTAGGAATATTCATTTTTCCGTATTCAATAGCTGCAGATATGAAATCAATGTTATTCATATAGAAAAAAATAAATCCACATATAAGCGATAAAACCATCAAAAACTTAAATGTATATCTTTGCGTAAACGAGTTTTCCATACTAATTTCCCCCTTTTGCTAAAGTATATATTATTCATGATACCATATGATGCATAAAAAAGCAACAGATTTTATCAGTTTTTTGTACAAAAGTATTTACTTTGGGGGCAAAAAAGGGTATAATATACTAAATAACAGTAATTTTGGCAGGTTTAATATGCTTAGTTTAATAAATATATTGATAAATGTACCGATAACGCTTATTGCGCTTACGGGACACGAGTTTGCACATGCATGGGTTTCAACAAAATTGGGTGACCCGACGCCCAGGTATGAGGGCAGACTTTCATTAAATCCTATGGCACATCTTGATATCACGGGTACAATTCTTATGATACTAACGGGATTTGGCTGGGCAAAGCCTGTAAGTATAAATCCCACCTACTATAAGGACAGGAAAAAAGGTATGGCGCTTACTGCTGTAGCGGGTCCGTTATCGAATTTTATTATGGCATTTTTTGGCGTTTTAATAGGTACCCTGATTTTGATTTTGGGAAATTTTCTCGGTTGGAGTGAAAGCGTTTTAAGAAATGTGAATATGTTGTTTTACCTGTTTGCATTTCGGAATTTGTGCTTTATGGTATTTAACTTAATTCCGATTCCGCCTTTAGACGGCTCAAAGGTCTTGGGACTCTTTATACCGAATAGGACATATTATACAATATTGCAGTATGAAAGATATTCAATAATACTGATTATGATACTGTCGCTTACAGGCGTTTTTAACAGCATCATAGGCGGAGGAGTGAGCGCTGTTTTCGGTCTTATATCACGTGCGGTTTCGGTAATAGTTTCACCGATAATTTAGGCAGGTGAACTATGGATACACTTTTGTATAAACTTGACAGCTTTGAAGGACCTCTTGACCTTCTTCTGCATCTTATTTCAAAGAATAAAGTAAGCATTTACGATATTCCGATAGTGGAAATAACGGCACAGTACCTGGAAGCAATCCGCGGAATTGAGGACTCGCAGCTTGAGAATACAAGCGAATTTTTAGTCATGGCTGCTCAGCTTCTTTACATAAAATCTAAGATGCTTCTTCCCAAAAATGAGGAGGAAGAAGAGGAGGACCCGCGCGATGATTTGGCGCAGCGCTTAGTTGAATATCAACGTTTCAAAGAGGCGTCAAAGGAGCTTAGAAAGACGGAATTTTCTACAAAGTATATGTTTTTTAAAGAAGAGGAGGCAATTAAGTTTCCGATTCCGGAGTATGACAAAAAGCATACGGTAGAAGAGCTTATAGATGCTTTCGGCTCAATTCTTCAAAGAAAAATCCGTATGGCAAAACCTGAAAAGCGTGCGTTTTCAGGCATTGTGGGAAGAGAAAAGGTTTCCATAAGCGATATGTCCCAAAGGATAGAAGAAAAGCTGAAAAAATTCAAGAAAATCAACTTTATATCCGCCTTTGACGGAGCAAAATCAAAACCTGAGCTTGTAGCAATATTTCTGGCTATTTTGGAGCTTATATCAACAAACAAAATTGTTGCCGATTACAGCGATAAAGACCGCGATTTCATTTTAAAAGAAAATACAAGAGGTAAAAAATGATTAAAGATAAAATTCCTTATGCAATAGAAGGAATACTTTTTGCGGCAGGAGAGCCCGTAAAAGCGGCAAAGCTTGCCGCAGTATTAGAAACTGATATAGACACCGTAACTGAGGCGGTAAAGCTTTTAAAATACAATTATGATACCGAAGAGCGAGGAATGACAATAATAGATATTGACGACGGGTATCAACTCTGCTCGCGCCCGGATTATTATAATTATATACAGCTTATTTTGGGTGAGCAGAGAAGACAAGCACTTTCAAATGCGGCTATGGAGGCACTTGCAATTATTGCGTATAAACAGCCCATAACGAAGGGACAGATAGAGTATATACGCGGTGTAAACTCAGACGGTGCGGTAAACCGCCTTACAGAGCGCGGACTTATTGAGGAATGCGGAAGATTGGACGCCCCCGGAAGACCTATTCTTTATAAGACGACACAGAATTTTTTGAGGTGTTTCGGAATTTCAACGCCGAAAGATTTGCCTCCGCTTGATATGTCGCAATTCGGGACAGAGTATGAACAGATTTCACTGGATATTGAGGACAACCCTGAGATAGAAGGTCAGGAGGAATTGGATTCAAACTCGGAGGAGTAGGGTAGGAGGAAAGAAAAATGCAGATTTGGTTAATAATTCTTGCCGTATTCCTAACAATCCTAATACTGCTTCTAATTATACCGATAGAGCTAAAGGTAATCTATGATAGTCAGGAAATTGAAGAAAAAGCAAGCGTCCTTATTAAATATGCATTTATAAAGTACCGCATTTATCCTAAACAAAAAAATATAAAGAAAACCACGCAGGCGGACGTGGATGCGGAAGAAGAAAAGGAAAAAGAACCATTTTCTTTTGAAAAAAAGAAAGAAGAACTTGAAAAATATATCCATATATTCAAATTAGTTAAAAGAGATGTCATAAGAATTCTTTCCTATGCGTCAAAGCACGCTGTTGTCTTTGACAGGATAGAGATAAAGTCCGAGTTCGGGTTTGACGATGCAATGCATACGGGTATTTTTACGGGTATTTACAACGGATTTGTTTATAGTATTATAGGGGTTATTCATCATAATTCAAATCTTAAAGAAATGGAAGTAAATCTTCAGCCTGTTTTTGGAAAAAAATGCTTTAATAACCATTTTTCCTGTATATTGCATATTAAAACAGTGCATATTATAATTGTTGCATATAATGTACTTAGATTATACAGAAAAATCAAAAATGAAGGGAGAAGATAAATTATGTCAGAACATCCTATTCAAGGGCTTATGGATACTGCTATGGGCAATATTAAAGCTATGGTAGATGTAAATACCATAGTAGGAGATGCTGTAACAACTCCTGACGGTACTGTTATTATACCAATTTCAACGGTAAGTTTTGGATTTGGTGCAGGAGGAACGCAATTTGCGGCAAAAACCGACTCAATAGCGCCCCAGGAGCCTATGTTCGGAGGCGGCTGCGGAGGCGGCGCAAATGTAAAGCCGATAGCGTTTTTGGTTGTAGGCGGAGGAAATATTAAACTGCTGCCGATAAGTGATAAGGTTACGCCTATAGACAAAATTATAGATGTTGTACCCGAGGTTGTAGACAAGGTAAACGGTGCGGTTTCAGGAGCTATAGATAAAGTTATGGGCGCACGCGCAAAAAAGAAGGATGAAAAAAATACCGCCAAGCAAACTGCACAATTTGTTGATATTGCAGAATAATATTTAGGACAGCCTTGGGGCTGTCCTTAGTTTTTGAGGAGAAGATATGCCTTATACAAAAAAGGATAAAATTTTAATGAGAGTTCAAAAGCCCACAAGATACACGGGCGGTGAACTGAACAGCGTAATAAAGGACAAAAATTCGGTCGATTGCCGTTTTGGTTTTTGCTTTCCCGATGTTTATGAAATTGCAATGTCAAATCTTGGCATGAAGATACTATACCACGTTTTGAATGAGCGCAAAGATACCTATTGCGAAAGAGTTTTCGCTCCATGGGTTGATATGGAGGAGGAAATGCGTGCAAATGGTATGAAGCTGTTTGCGCTTGAAACGGGCGATGAGGTAATAAATTTTGATATTTTGGGATTTACCCTCGGATACGAACTGTGTTATTCAAATGTTTTAAATATGCTTGACTTGGCAGGGATACCGCTTCTTTCCAAGGACAGGGACGAAACCTTTCCGATAATATGCGGAGGCGGACTCTGTACTTATAACATTGAGCCGATTGCAGAAATATTTGACTTTGTCATGATTGGCGAGGGCGAAGAAACTATAAACCTTATCACTGATGAATACATAAAATGGAAGAAGAGCGGAAAGGGCAGTAAAAAAGAATATCTGAAAACTATTGCAAGACTTGACGGGATTTATGTGCCGTCCTTTTATGATGTTGAATATAACGAGGATAACACAATAAAGAGCATAACTCCTAATGATGAATGTGCAAAACCAAAGATAAAAAAGACGATTATGAAAGATTTTGATAAGGCATATGCGCCTGAGACGATTATTGTGCCTTTTGGCGAAGTGGTACATGACAGGGTTATGCTTGAGGTTTTCAGAGGCTGTATAAGAGGCTGTCGGTTCTGCGAGGCAGGCTATGCATACCGCCCATTGAGGGAACGCAGTAGCGAAAGGCTAACTGACCTTGCGGACAAACTTTTGTGCGTGAGCGGATATGATGAAATATCCCTGTCATCGCTTAGCACAAGCGATTACACAAATCATCAGGAACTTACCGATAATCTTTAAAAAATCACAGAGCAAAAAAAGATTGGCTTATCACTTCCGTCGCTCAGAATTGATAATTTTTCGCTGGAGCTTATGGACAAGGTGCAAAAGGTAAGAAAAAGCGGAATAACCTTTGCGCCTGAGGCTGGAACTCAGCGAATGAGGGACGTAATCAATAAAAATATTACGGAAGAGAATGTTTTAACATCTGCAAAAATGCTTTTTGAGGGCGGTTGGACAAATGTCAAGCTGTATTTTATGATAGGACTTCCCTCCGAAACAGATGAGGATATTTTGGGAATTGCAGAGCTTTCCCAAAAGGTTTTGGGTGAATATTTTTCAATCCCCAAGGAAAAACGGGCAAAGAATATAAACATAACAACAAGTACATCAAGCTTTATTCCAAAGCCATTTACCGCTTTCCAGTGGGCAAAACAGGATAAAAGAGCGGATATTGTCAGAAAGCAGGACATTTTAAAAAAGGCAATAACACAAAAGCAGATACGCTATATCTGGCACGATAATAAAACGAGCTATTTAGAGGGTGTGTTTGCAAGAGGTGACAGACGTCTTCTGCCTGCAATAATTGAGGCAGTTAAAAACGGGTGTAAATTTGACAGCTGGGACGAGCAGTACAAATTTGATGAATGGGAAAAGGCATTTAAAACCTGCGGAATTGATGCGGACTGGTATTTGCGGGAACGCTCGTATGATGAGATTTTGCCATGGGAACACATAGATATGGGCATAAAAAAAGAATTTTTTATCCGTGAGAATGAAAAGGCAAAAAGGGCGGAAACTACACCTAATTGCCGTGAAAAATGTTCAGGCTGCGGAATGAAATCGTTTGGGGCAGGTGTATGCTGTGAGTGAGTATATTATTAAATATTCAAAGGGCGATAGCGTAAGGTATATTTCGCACCTTGATTTTGTGCGTACATTTCATAGAACTGTAAGACGCAGTGGTCTTAATATGGCTTATACAGGCGGTTTTAATCCGCACCCGATAATGACGGTCGCAATGCCTTTGTCTGTCGGCGTTACATCTGAAACTGAGTATATGAAAATTGCATTTTCGGAGGACTATACCGAGGAAGAGATAAAACAAAAATTAAATGATTCTTTTCCTAAGGGATTTTCTGTTATTGCGGTAAAAAAACTATTGGAAAAGGAAAAGGAATTTGCCAAAATAAATAAAGTCATATATAAAACTGAAATTGAGTGTAACGACAGCAGTCTTTTTGATGCGGAGGATTTTCTTGAAAACAAATCGCTTTTGGTAATGAAAAAAACCAAAAGCGGTGAAAAGGAAGCGGATATACGCCCATACATATATGATTTTACGATAGATAAAACTGCAAAAAATCAAATGGTAATAACCATGTGCATAGCTGCGGGAAACGATTACAACTTAAAGGTTGAAACAGTGCTTTCGGCAATGGAGAAGTACACAAAAGATTTTGAAATAACCTTTGCCTGCTCGCATAGGGTTAAAATACTTGCAGATGACAAGGAAATATTATAAATACCCAAGGACTTATGTCCTTGGGTATTTTACACCTTGAAAACTTCCGCGACGCAGCATTTCTTTGTCAATTTCGTTTAGTACTACAAATTTTTTGAGACTCCATAGCGGTGCAATAAGGTCATCGCGCCCTCCGTCACCTGTAAGGCGCTGGATTACGGTATCTTCGTGAAACAGCTCAAGACAGTCGCAGATTATCCCAACATATTCTTTAAGCGAGAGCGTATCAAATTCGCCGTTTTTATACTGTTTGGCAATTTTTGTGCCTTTTAGAACATGAAGAAGATGAAGCTTTACAAAATCAGGTCGCAAAAGAGCCACTTTTTTTGCACTTTCTGTCATCATTTCCCGTGTTTCGCCGGGCAATCCAATAATAAGGTGAACGCACACCTTTATGTTTCTTTTTTTCAGGTTATTATACCCTTCCAAAAATTCGGCATATGTATGACAGCGGTTAATTCTGTCGCCGCTTTCATCAA
>JAIKVQ010000195.1 GCA_024685565.1 Bacillota bacterium | reverse complement strand
TCACCTGCAAAGTATTTGTAACGCTCCTCGTCTATTGCGGGAAATCCGCACTTTACAAGCGCATTGTTTCCAAAGTATGCGATAGCTGAAAGAGTATCTAAAATTGTTCCGTCAAGGTCAAAAATGCAAAGCTTTATCATAGAAAATCTCCATATCAAGATAATTTTTATGGTATTGTAGCAAAAAAAACTTAAAATGTCAAAAATAGCTTGCTTTTTTCTTGATGTCAATGTATAATGTGTATAAATATACAAAAATGTGAGGGATAGATGTTGAAAAGGATTGCCGTAATTCCAAATCATACAAAAGATAAGGATTACAGATATACAAAGGAACTGATAAAGGTTTTATCGGGAAGGGCTCAAATTGTTATGCCTAAAAGCGATGAAGCTTCAGGATTTAGTGCCGTATTTTGTGATGCAGATTTATATGATGGAGTAGATGCAGTTATCATATTGGGTGGTGACGGAACAATTCTGCAGGCGGCAGAACCGTGCGGAAGGGGCGGAATACCTGTTATGGGAATAAATCTCGGCAAAGTCGGGTTTATGACCGAGGTGGAAGTAGACGATATGCAAACGGCGTGCGACAGACTGCTGTCAGATGATTTTGAAATAGAAAACCGTATGATGATGGAAGTTGAAGTGGAAAACGGTGAGGGATATAGCAACAAATTTCTTGCGCTTAATGATTGCGTAATAGCAAAGCAAAATGCCGAAATGATAGCACTTGGACTTTACGCAGGTGGTGAAAAGGTGAGCGAATATGTTGCGGACGGACTTATAATTTCCACGCCTACAGGCTCGACGGGCTATTCGCTTTCGGCAGGCGGGCCTGTTGCCGACCCGCAGATGGAACTTTTCATTGCGACGCCTATTTGCGCACACATGTTATCTGCAAGACCGATGCTTTTATCAGCAGATAAGGTTATAAATACGGAGCTCTTTACCGATGGTGATAATACTGCAACGGTTACCGTGGACGGCGAAGATAAGTGCACAATAAAATCGGGTGATAAGGTAACAATAAGGTGCTCACAATATACTTTTAAAATAGTAAAGCTCGGCAGACAGTCATTTTATTATACTATGATGTCAAAACTATAATAAGGAAGATGAATATGAAACAAAAAAGACAACAGCAGATTTTGAAAATAATATCCGAAAGTGACATAAAAACTCAGGAGGAGCTTACCTATGCATTAAAATCGGCAGGCTTTTTAGTTACGCAGGCGACAGTTTCGCGTGATATAAAGGAATTGGGTTTAATCAAGCTTTCTCTTTCGGACGGGACATATAAGTATGCGATAACACAGGAAGAGAAAAAGGATAATAAGGAGCATATCAGCATTTTTTCAAAATCGGTGCTCAGTATAAAATCGGCTATGCATACAATTGTGGTAAAGACAAGTTCGGGTATGGCAAATGCAGTTGCCGCAACTCTTGACTCGGTTTTAAAAAATGAAGTCTTGGGCACGATTGCGGGAGATGACACAATTTTGATTATCCTTGACTCTGAGGAACAGGCGGAAAAGATGTCGTCGCGTCTTTTAAAAATGTTTAATTGGAAGGAATAGAATTATGCTTCTTTTTATGAACATAAAAAATGTAGCATTGATTGAACAGACAGAGATTGAATGGGCTCCGCAAATGACCGTATTGACAGGCGAAACAGGTGCGGGAAAGTCAATAATAATTGACTGTGTAAATCTGCTTCTTGGCGCAAGAAGTGATAAAACGCTCGTGCGGTACGGAACGGATAAAGCGCGTATTCAGGGACTTTTTTCTGCATCTGATGATGTTTTGGAGATTTTAAAGGACGAGGGAATTGAAACGGAGGGAAACTCTGTTTTAATTGACCGCGAATTATCTCAGGAGGGCAGAAATATATGCCGAATAAACGGCGTTATGACAACTCAGAATGTATTAAGAGAAATTGGCGCGCGCCTCATAAATATTCACGGACAGCACGATAATCAGGCGCTTTTGACACCCGATAAACATATAGATTTTTTGGACGAATATGCTAAAACCGACTTGACAGAGTATAAAAAGCTATATGAAAAGAGAAAGCAGCTTCTTCTAAATCTTGAAAGTCTTGATAAAAGCGAGCAGGAACGCGTGCAGAGAATAGACCTGTTAAGCTATCAAACTGATGAAATTTTATCGGCAGACTTAAAAATTGGGGAAGAGGCGGAATTAAAGGAGCGAAAGGCACTTATTGACAACGCGGAAAAGATTGCGGTTTCTCTAAATGAGGCATATAACAGCCTTTACGGTGATAACTGCGCGTATGACTTGACAAGCGGTGCTGTTTCTGCGCTTGAACGTATTTCGGAAATAGACGAAGATTTAGATGCAGTTTTGTCAAAAATCACAGACGTAAAATACATCATAGAGGACAGCGTTCACGAAATCAGGAACTTTTTGGATAATCTTGATTTTGATGAAAATGAGCAGAACGATATCGAGGAAAGGCTTGATACAATTTCAAGACTGAAAAGAAAGTACGGCGATGACGAGGAAAGTATATTAAACTATCTTGAAGAGTCACTTGCGGAGCTTGACAGCCTCAAGAACTATGAGGAGAATACGGAAAAGCTGAAAAAGGAACTTTCAGAGCTTGAAAGCAATATGACAAAAGAGGCGGAAAAAATCACTAAGACGAGGGAGCTTGCCGCAAAACGTCTGCAAAAAGAGGTAGAGGAATCACTATCGGAACTTGATATGCCAAAAGTCAGGTTTGAAACAGAATTTAAGAAAACCGATTTTACTCAAAAAGGCACAGAGTGTGCAGAATTTTTAATTTGCCCGAATGTCGGCGAGGAGTTAAAACCGCTTGTTAAAATAGCGTCCGGAGGAGAGCTTTCAAGGATAATGCTTGCAATAAAGTCAATTGTTTGCGACAGTGTAGATACCCTCATTTTTGATGAGATAGATACGGGCGTTTCGGGAAATGCGGCAAAGAAAATTGCCTCAAAACTATGGAATTTGGCACGCGGAAAGCAGGTCATATGCGTAAGCCATTCGCCGCAGCTTGCAGCAACTGCTGATAACCATTTTGTGATTTCTAAAAAAACAGATGGAGAGCGTACAGTAACAGAGGTTAAAAAACTGTCACAAGATGAGAGGATTTATGAAATCGCACGAATAATTGACGGAAACAGCGTGACAGATACGGCAATAAAGCACGCAAAGGAAATGATGGGACTATGAGAGAAGAGGGCATTGTAAAAAGAGAATTGGGCGGACTTTGTGAGGTTGTGGTACGCCGAAAAACCGCCTGCGGCGATAATTGTGCCTCCTGCGGAGGTGCTTGCCGTATGAATTTTCAGCAGGTGATGACAAAAAATCCAATAGGCGCAAAAGCGGGAGACAGCGTAATAATAGAAATGGAGAGCAAAAAAGTACTTTTATCGGCATTTTTGGTTTATATCCTGCCTATTTTGGTGTTTTTTGTATCTTTTTTTACAGTACAGAAAATATATGCGTCAAATAATCTTGCATCAGGCATTTCGGCAATCCTGACAGTCGCGGTATTTGGCATAACGGTTTTGTTTGACAGACGGCATAAGGAGGATTTTTTGCCGAGTATTATTAAAATATGTGAAAATACTTGAAATTTTATTAAATCGGTGGTAAAATATATTGGAATAGTTTTTTAAAGAGGTGAGTAATTGTGGCAGCGGCAAAAAAAGCTAAGATTTTGACATATAAAGACAAACCTGTTTACAGACAGGGAGATACAATTTATTACGGCGATTTATCAAAACCTTTAATACTTGTTTTAGAGGTTGAGAGCGAAGAGAAGAACGGTGTTAAAATTACCAAAAAAGTAAAGTTCCATATTCAGGATAATACAGGCGAGCTTGGAAAGGGTACAAATTACCGTTCGGGTGAGCGTGATAACCTTTATAAAGCGTTTGATATAGGCGCATGGTGGCTGACAGATGCATTGGAATCATAAGAAAAAGGAGAACGATTAATCGTTCTCCTTTTAAATTTTCTTATTTTTGTAATTGTACAAAGGAATGTGTATTACCTGATTTGTCAAGGAAGATATATTCATCATAGACCTCTTTTATGTCGTCATAATTCCAGTATGGATTTTTATATGAATTTTGTAATGTATCCAAAATCTCCTGCATTTTTGCGGGCTCGGTTATTATTTCGTCAACAGTATAGTTCTTTAACGTTAGATTTCCCTTTTCATCATCATTTTTATCAATGCCGACAGATATAATATTTTCTACTGTCATAAAGCGGTCATAGTATCCGTACTCTTTCAGCAAGTTCATTGTTTTTGCAAATCCAAAGGAGATGGGGAAAGAGTAACTTGCGCTGTATTTTCCATCTCTATCATCGTTTTTGAACTCAATATCAACATTAAGAGGAGTAGTGCAATTCATTGAATTCCACAAAAGTGCGGCATTTTCCTCATATGAAAGATTTGCTATGTCCTCATTCATCGCTTTGATAAGCTTATCTGCCAACGGATTATTCGGATAGATCACTAAAGAGTCTAATAAGTTATGAAAATCAATGTTTGCAATTATCAAATCATCTGCCTTATAAATCGGGTAAAAAGCCCTTTTAACCTGCTCTATATTGGAAACAGCCTCGAAATAATCCTTTTCCTCTGCATAATTCACATAATATCCGCGTTTTAAAGTTCTTCCGTTTTTAAGCTTATACGAAATTTCTGAATAGTTGGGCATATATCCCATGTCTTGCAGAGTCTTTTCTGTGTTATGCGTATGATATGCGGTGACTTTTGCAATATCCTCCTTATCGGTTATGGCGTTCTTCTCAAGGTCAAGATCATTTCTGTATCTGTAATATCTGTCAGGGACAACGGTTACGCTTTCAATATTGTCGAGGTCCGGTACACGTTTTTCAAAACCGATTATATCTGAACGGAAGCTACCCAGCAAAAACAGTACAAATACTGTAAAGATTATCGTGTGTAAAAAAGCACCTTTCAAGGTTATACTGCGCTTGTTTATCATATTCGCAATAATTACAGCGACTATGCCGAATGGCAGCATAAACAGTAAAGTTTTGAAACTCCATATACTAAAGTAGAAGTAGCTGAAAATTCCGCCTAAAAGTCCTGCAAAGTATATAAAAGCAATTTTCAGTTTTGGGAAAACAACCGCCTCTCCGCATCTTTCTAAATCCCGCTTTTTATACATAAGGTAAGAAATTATAAGCAATATGGGGATTGCGATTACATAAATCAGTCCGCGTGCGCGAAAGAGCAGTATATCGGGAGTTATGTAGAAATATGTAATGAAGTGTTCAGGATTATAGCTGTATCCCCAAAGGTAGTTTTGGCAGACAGTATGCGCAAATCCTATTATAACGGCAGGCGCTATTCCTAATAGAAGGCAGGTTCCCAAAAGAGCTAAAATATTTCCGGAAAGCATTACGGCAAAGGTAACGCAGGAAAATGCCAAAAGGCTGTAAATCAGCTGATTTCCGAGCCAGTATAAGAGGCTTAGCCAGCGGATTTGTAAGCTCGAGCCGCAAAGCTTAGTTGTGCCGACAATGGCAAAATTTATCAAAACAGGCACTATTAAAAGTACCGCTCCCGACAAAACCTTGCTTATAAAAATGCTTTTTCTCTTAAAAGGCAGTCCATGATAGAAGGATATTGCATTTGTAGAGTAAAGATAAGCGAAAAGTCTGAGCGCCAAAATGCTACCTGCACAAATTCCGAAAAAGTTTGAAAGACAGCTGTAGGCGAAAAACCTCGAATTTACAAAGCTGTACGGTATTGCATTTCCGTAAGGCTCATTGTTTAAGTAAAAATCAAAGAATGCACCGAAGAAGATTATTCCGCCATAGAGCAGTGAAAATATCCAAAGTTGGCGAATATCAGCGCCGAAAATACTTTTCTTAAAGGATTTCATTTTTGAGTTCATAGCCCATACCTCCCAATTCATAGATAAATACCTCTTCCAAAGAGAGCGGCAAAAGATCGCAAAGGATAGGATTAAACTTTCCTGCCTTTTCCATAATCTCGTCCATATCACCACGTATAATGTACTGTTTCACACTCCCAAATTCTTCTTTGTGTAAGATGTCAAAACCTGCTTCAAATTCTGCGGGAGAAAATGCGTCAAATGCAATTTGAAGTTTATGGATATTTCCTTTCACGTCATCAAGCGACTTTTCAATAACAATCTTCCCGCCGTGCATAATTCCTACGTGATCGCATATATCCTCAAGTTCGCGCAGGTTGTGGCTTGAAATTAAAACTGTCATATTTCGCTTTTCAACCTCTGTTAAAATGACGTTCATAATGTTTCGGCGCATAACGGGGTCAAGTCCGTCAACAGGCTCGTCCAGTACCATAATATCCGGTTTTGCCGATATTCCCATCATAAAGGCAACCTGTTTTTTCATGCCTTTTGAGAGTTTTCTTACCTTTCGGTTTATATCTATGTTAAAAATTTCCTGAAGTTTTAAGAAGGTGTCATTATCCCAGCTTTCATAAACCGACGCATAAAAATCCGCGGTTTTCTTTATTGAGTATGCAGGGAAGAAATACAGGTCGTCACTAATATAAACGATTCTCTGTTTTAACTTTTCATCATAAATTTTATCTTCGCCGTCAATTATAATTGTTCCGCCGTCCGTTTTATAAATACTCATTAAAGCCTTAATAAAAGTAGTTTTTCCTGCACCGTTCGGACCGACAAGCCCGTAAACCGAACCTTTTTTGATATGTATATTCATATCGGAAAGAGCGGTAAGTGCATCAAATTTTTTTGTTACATCAATGCCTTTTATCATATCAGTCTTTTCCTTTCCAAATATTTTCAATAGTTTTTAAAATTTCTTCTTTTTTTACCCCTAAAAAACATAATTCTTTTAAATTATCTTCTGTGTTTTTAGTAATTGCAGAAATTTTTGCGCTGGTAGCGGCAAAACTTTTTTCCGCAACAAAATATCCTTTTCCCTGTACCGAATAAATGTATCCTTCTTGCTCCAGCTCCTTATATGCCTTTACAATGGTGTTGGGATTTATGGTAAGCGCCGCTGCCATATCCCGTACCGACATTATTTTATCGCCGGATTTTATAACCCCGTTCACAATAAGATTTTTTATCTTCTCGCAAATCTGCTCATATACAGGTCTTGAGTCACGGAAATCAAGATTTATCATTATATCACCTCCTTGCAACCATGTACCAACTGTACTATTACAGATAATACACCAAAAATATAATAATGTCAATACTTTTTTACAAAAAAAATACAAAAGCACAAAACTTTTGTATTTTATATTATTTTTTTGGCTCAAAATCAAGTTCTCCGAAAGCTTCTTTATAAGCGGCAAGTTCTTCTTTTAAAGCCGTTATTTCTTCTTGTGCCTCAGAAAGCTGATTGTTTAAAACTTCTGTTCTGGTGTGAAAATTCAATTTACCTTCAGTTTCTTCGTCACTTAGCTTTTCAATAAATATATTATAGAAAGACCAGGAAAACAGCCCCAAAATAAGTAGCAAAATAAATGTTCTTTTTAAAAGACGGTGACTTTCCAATTCTTTTTTATTTTTTTTGGCTTTTTTTAGTTTTAAAAATAATGATTTAAAGAATTTTTTTACACTGATTTTATTGTGTTCGCCGCCCGAGTGATGATGGTGGTGATGTTCGTCACTTGAGTGATGATGGTGGTGATGTTCGTCACTTGAGTGGTGATGGTGATGATGGTGTTCTTCGCTTGAGTGATGATGGTGATGATGATGTCCGTCATTATCACGGTGTGATTCGCTGCGTGAATTCATTGTATTATCTGATATACGAGGGTATTCCGCTGTAGTGTCCATTTTATCACAACCTTTCTAAAGTATATTAACATTCTATCATAATATCAGTAGAAAATAAATAGATATTTTTAGATTTTATACTTTTTCCTGTTATTTTATGTAGTGCATATGAATAGAGGTCAAGCTGACGGTCATATTTTTGGTGAATTTCGTCAATGTCGGAATAAGAATCCGTTTTATAATCAACAAGAACTATTTCATCATTTTCAATAAACCAGCAGTCGATAACCCCCTGGAGAATTATTTTTTCGTCCGACGCATTTTTTAGCTCTGGGTAGATAAGAGAGATAGGCACTAAAACTTCAAAGGGCTGTTCGCGGAAGACGTTTTCACTTTTTATAATGCGCCTTCCTATATCGGAGCGGTAGAAGGCAAGTATTTTATTGGGATTTACAAGGTCCGCCTCTTCTTTAGAAAGTTTTTTTGCACTTATAATTTCTGCTATGCAGTCCTTAATATATTCTATATCCATATTTTCTTTTGGCAGAATGTTTTCAAGCAGAATATGCATTATTGTTCCGTAATTTGCCCCGCTAATTTTTGTACCGCATAAAAATGCCGGCTTCGGTATAATTTGGGTAGTTCTATCTGCCTTTAAGTCGGATACCGACACTTTTGCGGCAAGTGATGCGGCATCAGGATAAGAATAGGTAAATTCAAGCAGCTTTTTTATATCAGGCATATTATTTTCATCGCTTTCTTGCTCTTTGACGTCTGCTTGCAAAACGGGTTTTAAGCTATCCTGTGACAGCCTTTTTACAAGCCAATTTCTTGATTTTTCAGCTATAGGAAAGACCATATCGCAGAAGTTTTTTGCCGAAAGCACGTAGTCAAAGTTGAGTTTGCCGTTTGATAATTTTGCCGTCTTGGGATTACCTGAGGTAGCTACAAAGTAAAGTTTTTCCTTTGCCCGAGTCATCGCAACATAGAGTACCCGTATATCCTCGGAAGCCTCCTCGGCATTTTTTATATTTCTGAAAAACTTCGCGAGGGGGGAAACTATGGTGTAGTTCTTTTCAAAATTTATATAGTCGAGAGTTATTCCGTAATCCTTGTGCATTATAAACTTTGAATTATCAAGCCGTCTTATAAATCCTTTTCCGCCGCCTGCAATAAAGACAACGGGAAATTCAAGACCTTTGCTTTTGTGAATGGTCATGATTCTCACTACATCGTGGTTTTCACCTATAAGTTTAGCCGAGGTGAGGTCTTTTTTACGTTTTTTTACACGCTCCATATATTTTACAAATCCGAAAAGACCGCGGAATCCGTATGATTCATACTGTTTTGCACGCTCAAATAAGAGCCGTAAATTTGCCTGTGCCTCATCTCCGCCGTATATTGCGCCGCAAAAGGCGTAAAAATCTGTTTCCTCATAAAGCGTCCATACCAGCTTGTCAGAGGGCATATATCGTGCATAATCACGCCAACGGTTTAAATTTTCGCAGAATTTTTCCGCTTTTTCTGCAGTCTTTATATCCTCGGCAACCTCTAAAAGTCCGCTGTTTTTTAGATTTATAAACTCCTTCAATGCCGAGAAAAATCTGCCATTTTTGCATTTTCGTATTTGCGCAAGCTCATCATCGGAAAAGGAAGCAATAGGGGAGCGGAGTACGCTAACCAGAGGTATATCGGAACAGGGATTTCCTATCACCTTAAAAAGTGCAAGCATAAGCCGTATTTCATTTCTTGAAAAATAGCCGCTTTGCTCGGCAAAACATTCAATCCCGCGCGCGTTAAGCTCGGCTGTAAAAATATCCGCCGCCTTTTTATATGAGGACATAAGTATAACTATATCGCGGTTTTTTATATCCCTTAATTTATCGCCGTCGTGCACTTTAAAATGTTCTTCTTTAAGTCGGGCTATTTCAGAGGCGATAAATCTTGCCTCAAGAGTTATATCGGATAAGTTTTCATCTTTTTCATCACCTGCAGAATCAGAGTCTATAATAACACATTCGCTTCTAAAATCAAATCCTGTATCCTGATAGCCTTTGTTACCTGTATAAAGACGCTGACTCTCGTCATAATCAAGCTCGCCTGCACGTTCGGACATAATTGCCGAAAAAATGTCATTTATGCTTTCTAAGACTTCTTTTCTGCTTCGGAAATTCTGCGAAAGAATGATTTTTCGGTTATTGCTTTCTCTGTCAAAGGAGGAACGGTCAAGACGTGCTTTAAAAATTGTCGGGTCGCTTGAGCGGAAACGGTAAATACTCTGTTTCATATCGCCAACGGCAAAGAGATTGTCCTCATTTGCGACGAAAGAGAATATCGCCTCTTGCAAAAGACTTGTATCTTGATACTCGTCCATTAAAACTTCCTCATACTGCGCCTTTATTTGCTGACAAATGTCAGGATTTTCAGAAAGCAGGGTATAGGCAAGTTGTTCTATATCTGAAAACTCAAACAGATTTTTTGCTGATTTTTTTTCGTAAAGCTTCTTTGCAAATCTTTCTGTGATTTTTGCAAGAGCTAAAGCAGTAGGGTAGAGCTTTTTTGCGGAAAGCTCCGAAAATCTTTCTTCATCAATACATAAAAGTCCCTTTGCGGAGGTGACAGCAGGCTTTATTCGATCATTAAACGATATTAAATAATCCTTGTCCTCTTTTGCAAGTATATCCTTTCCGCGAAATGTAGGTAGCACAAATGAAGACAAAAGGTTTGCCTGTTTTTCCGAGTCAAGTGACAGAGCCGTTTTAAGCGTGTGATAGTATGTATAAAAAAGACTGTAGTATTGTCTCCATTCGTCATATACGGGATTGCCGTCTTCGGGCGGATTTTGCAAAATCATCTCGTCAATATCTCCGCCGTCAAATATAAAGTTTAGAGCCTCTTCGGTAAGAGATAGGGCATAGGACAAATACGATAGTCCTATATCCTTGCTTTTTTGATACCATGGGGCATTTTCTATGCCGTCTTCAAGCTTCAGCGCCTCGACATTCGCAAATAGCCAGTCAAAAGAGTCGGGGATTTTTATTATAAAGTCATAAATGTACTTTATTAGATTTCTAAGCCCCGTATCGTTGCGGTTTGATGCATACATGAGAAGCAGATTGCAAAACTCATCACTGCGCTCTTTATAAAGCTCCGAAAAAAGCTCGTCCATTGCCTCTTCCTGCAGAATTTCCGCTTGCGCTTCGTCCGATGCCAAAAAGTCGGGAGCAATATTCAGCACATTAAAATATTTGCGGATAAGACGCATGCAAAAGGCATCAATAGTGGTGATTTCACTGTCCAAAATCAAAAGCTGCTGTTTTTTTATAAGCTGCTGACGCAAAACATCTCCGCTTTTTTTTGCTGATGCGAGATTTTCGTCAAGTGATTTTTTTATACGTTCAAGCATTTCATGTGCCGCAGCCTTAGTAAAGGTGACAACTAAAAGTTTATTTGCATCTATACTTTTTGATAAATCCTGCGGCACAAGTTTTTCGATTATGCGCTGTACTAAAACGGCTGTTTTTCCCGAACCTGCCGCAGCGCTGACTAAAATGTTACAGCTTTTTCCGCTTTCTGAATATTTACTGTAAATCGCGTCCTGCTGAGAGGGTGACCACTTTATTTCGGTTTTATTATTCAAATCAGTCAACCTCCTTTTTCATATATTCGTAAGCATTTTCAGGCTTTGTTTCGGTGCGGTATCCGTCGAGTTTTGCATCAAACATACATATTTCGCCGAACGGACAGTAATCGCAAGGCTTTATACCTGATGAGCAGTAAGGTTTTATGCTGATATTACCCGATTTTATAGCCTTGTCTGCATTAACTGCCGCCTTTTTTATGTATTTTGACATTATTTCAAATTCTATCCGCGATGCTGTTTTTGCATTTTGTGAAAGGGGATTCCTTTTAGACAGTTTTATATTTAAAAATTCACTTTCCTGATTTTCTTTAAATGACGGATCCATAGAATATAATA
>JAIKVQ010000193.1 GCA_024685565.1 Bacillota bacterium | reverse complement strand
GAATTAAAATTCACTGACAAGAACTCTGCACTGTTTATTTTTCAATGTTCAACCGCTTCCCTCTTTTGAGGGACAGCTCACTTATATTAACACATCACCCCTCCCTTGTCAATACTTTTTTTGAATTTTTTTTATTTTTTTGTAAAATTTTTTGATTTCTTATAATTACACCCTTGCCACGCCACGAAAATGCGCGGTTTTTGTAGAGTTTTTCAAATTGTTTATTGCTTATATTTTCATCAATTTCAAGGTTAATAATTCTATTTTCCATAAATTCCGCAATATCAGTCACAGGAATGCTTTTATTGTGCGGACAAACCTCCTGACAAATATCACAGCCCCAAATAGTGTTTGCCTTAATAATTGCATTTTCCTCTTCCTTTGATAAGTCTCCCTTTTTTTGCGTTATATAAGAAAGGCACTTTTCTTCGCAAAACCCGTTTTTTAACGCTCCCAAAGGGCAGGCTTTTTCACATCTTCCGCACTCTGCGCATTTTTCAGCTGTTTTATTGTCCTTTTCCATATCACAATCGGTTATTATATAACCCACAAAAAAATAGCTGCCGAATTTGGGGCTTATTGCCATACGATTTCTTCCTATAAAAGCAATCCCGCTTAGAACTGCCAGCAGCCGTTCGTTAAGAAAGCCCGTATCGGCAAACATCTTCGCGGAAAATCCGTTTTTTACAAGCTCCTCTGCTATCGGTTTCATCTTTCGCATAACCGTAAGATGATAATCCTCCCCTTGCGCATATCGTGAAAGATTTCCCCTTTCCTCCCCCGCATAATAATTAAATGCACAGACAATGGCTGTCCGTGCATTTTTTAAGGGTTCGGATCCGTTTGCATTTTTGCTGAAAACTTCCGCATTTTCAAGACCTTTTGCTTCCTTATTATAATCGGAAATACTGCAAAATCCGATATCGGAAATCTTTTCTTCATGCGCAATTTCTACTATTTTGCTTTTCATAGTACTCTGTCTATTTCGTCTCTGTAATCATCTGCATCATGCACGCCGATTATGCGCTTAGCTTCTTTTCCGTCCTTAAAAAGAATTACCGTAGGAATAGATACTATGCCGAACTGTGCCGCAAGCGCCCCCTGCTCGTCTACATTTATTTTACCGACATCAATCTGTGTTTCGTATTCCTCAGACAACGAATCAATTACGGGCGACAACATACGGCACGGTCCGCACCAGCTTGCCCAAAAATCCACTAAAATCGGCTTTTGTGCTTTGATTGCTTCAGTAAAATTTTCCTGTGTTAATTCCTTAATCATAATATTTCTCCTTATCTCGGCTTATATTCCGGAAATGTTGAATATATTGTATTTATTCCGCCTGTCGAAAAAGTCCTGGTCGTAAATATTTGATCCTCTACAAATACATCCTCATCATAGTCATAAATATAATTTCTTATATCGCGGTCTGTACCGCTAAAAGCGTACACTGTAATGACAGGCGTTGCTATTCCGTGTATGTACGCCTCGTTGACCTCTGCATACACTACGCCCTGAAGCCGCTGATAAAACAGATTATATGCTCCTTCATCTGTCAGCACTGCAAGAGTCCAGTATTGAGAATCGTCCCATTGCATCTCTCCGTTTACCGCCCTTGCTGATGTTGCAAGCAATACCCTGTCCTTCTTGCCGCTCTTTGTCAGAGCTATACTGTAATCTCCCATAATTGTCCATTCGTTTCGCATATTAAGGATTTTGGAAAGTACAATTTTGGTTTTCGGCTCCTCAAGTTCAGTTTCTTCTTCCTTTTCTGTCTCTTCGCTGATACTTGTCGCTATTTCCTCTTCCGACTCTTTTGGTTTTATCAAATCGGATACCTGTTCACATCCCGTAAGCAAAAGCATCGATAGAGCCAAAACCAATGGTATGATTTTTTTCATATTTTACCCTTCCTTTCGCTATTTTATGTCTATGTATCTTTCTTTCATTTCCTTTATTTTTGCCTTGCCTGCACAGGCTTCGGAAATTTCCTTTAAAAATTTTTCTTTTTCTGAAGTCTTTGCAAAAACGAAAAATTCAACCTCCTCGGCATAGCTTGTCTTCTCAACAAAATATCCTCCGTTTGACAGCAAATACTGTATCTTTCCCGAAAGATTATAATCAACCGTTACGCAAAAACCCTGACACAGCACTCTTTCTGTTATCACTGCATTTTTCAGTGCTTCCGCCGCCACCGCTGAATATGCGCGGACAAGCCCGCCCGTACCCAAAAGTGTTCCGCCGAAATATCTGGTTACAACCGTTATGACATCTACAATATTTTCTTTCCTTAAGGTGTCCAGCACGGGCATACCTGAGGTTCCGTTCGGTTCTCCGTCATCAGAATATCTGGAAATATTGTTTTCGTCAATTATATATGCATAAACATTGTGGGTTGCATCGGAGTATTGCGAGCGCATCTCATACAGAAAGTCAAGAGCCTCCTGCTCATTTCGTACAGGCTTTGTATGCGCTATAAATCTTGATTTTTTGTCAACTAAGACTGCTTCGCCAAGTTTCTCTACTGTTCTATAGGATTCCTTTTTTGAAGTTGCCATCATTTCTCCCCACTATATAATGTAGCTTTTCAGTTTTGCATATGTTATTTTATCCGCTAAAAGAGTAATCTTTACGCCCTCGGGCAGATAGTCCTCAGACAAAATTCTCTGATTTTCGTGAAGATCATTTACAATATTGCCGCAACTAAAAGGTATAAGCACTGTCATTTTCTGTTTTTTCCCCGGTGCTGTTTCGGAAATCAGGTCTATCAGCCTGTCAAGATTTTCTCCGGTTTTTGCAGAAATCCCGACGCTGTTTTTTTCGGTTGCCGTTATCAAATCCTTCTCACCAAGCAAATCTATTTTGTTATATACATAAACTGTTGGCTTTCCCCCTGCCCCCATATCTGAAAGCACTGAATCCACCACTTTAATATGTGTTTCATACTGTGGGTTTGATGCGTCAATTACATATATGAGCACATCTGCCTCTGCCGTCTCCTCAAGCGTTGACTTAAATGCCTGTACAAGATGGTGGGGGAGCTTTCTTATAAACCCTACCGTATCGGTGATAAGAATTCTGCGGTTATCGGGCAGCGTTATCGCTCTTGATGTTGTATCAAGCGTTGCAAAAAGCTTGTTTTCAGCAAGAACGCAGGCGTTGGTCAAAGCATTCATAAGCGACGACTTCCCTGCATTTGTATATCCCACAAGGCACGCTGTTATAACGCCGTCCTTTTTTCGCCTTGTACGGATAAGTTCTCTGTGCTTTCGGATTTCCTTTATGTCCTCTTCAAGCGCGGAAATTCTTCGGCTTATATGGCGCCTGTCCGATTCCAGTTTGGTTTCACCGGGACCGCGGGTTCCTATTCCTCCGCCTGTACGGCTAAGCACCGCACCCATTCCGCGAAGGCGCGGAAGAAGATACTTTTGCTGTGCAAGCTCGACCTGTAATTTCCCCTCTCCGCTTTTTGCCCTTGCGGCAAAAATGTCAAGAATAAGTACCGTTCTGTCAATAACCTTGACCTCCAAAAATTCCGAAAGGTTTCTGATCTGCACCGGTGAAAGCTCGTCATCAAATATCACAGTGTCAATATTTTCCGCCAATATAAGCTGTTTTATTTCTTCAAGCTTGCCCTCACCCATATAGGTGGCTGCTTCTATTTCGGATTTGTTCTGAATAACAGTCGCGACAACCTCAGCATTTGCCGTGCATGCAAGCTCGCAGAGTTCGTCCATCGTTTCCTCCGTCGTGTCAGAAAGCCTGTCCCTTGCCCCTGTATGCACACCTGCCAAAATTGCCCGTTCTTTTCTTTCTTCCATACAAATACCTCTTCGATTATATACTATTATCTTCTATTTTTTGCTTTTTGTCAATAAATTAGGCAGGTCATTTTGAATTTTTTTTGAAAAAGTGTGGAAATTTTTTCAAATTAGTTATATAATGGTTGAAATGTTATGTGTTTTGGAGGAAATAAAATGGTAAATGATATTTTGAATATTTTAGACAGCGCAAATGCCAAACTTTCAAACGAAAAAATTGCCGCAATGCTCGGAAAAGATGAAAAGGAAGTGGCGGAAATCATAAAAGGTCTGGAAAAGGAAAATATCATTGTCGGATATAAGACCATGATAAACTGGGAAAAAACCGACCGTGATCTTGTAACCTCCATAATTGAGCTTAAAATTTCTCCTCAAAGAGGCGAAGGCTTTGACAAAGTTGCAGAAAAGATTTACAAATACCCGCAGGTAAAATCTCTTTTTCTAATGTCGGGGTCATATGATTTGTGCGTTATAATCGAAGGACAGTCTATGAAAGATGTTGCCCTTTTTGTTGCGTCAAAGCTGGCGCCAATGGATAATGTGCTAAGCACTGCGACCGGTTTTGTGCTTAAAAAATATAAAGATGACGGACTTGTTTTTTACAATGACGAAGAAGATTCCAGACAGGTGATAACTCTATGATAGATTACAAAAATATACTGAATAAAACTGTGCAGGATATTCCGCCCTCGGGAATAAGAAAGTTTTTTGACGTCGTGGCTACTATGAGCGATGCAATTTCGCTCGGGGTTGGCGAGCCTGACTTTGTTTCACCCTGGCCCATACGCGAAGCGGGCATATATTCCCTTGAAAAAGGGCGCACCTACTATACCGCAAACGCAGGACTTTTGGAGCTGCGCGAGGAAATTTGCCGTTACACAAACCGCAAATACGGAATTTCTTATGACGCCAAAAGCGAGGTTTTGGTTACTGTCGGCGGCAGCGAGGCAATAGACCTTATGATCCGCTGTGTTATAAATGCAGGAGATGAGGTTATTATCCCCGAACCTTGCTTTGTTTGCTACAAGCCTTGTGTAGAAATGGCGGGAGGTGTTCCCGTGATAATTGAAACAAAGGAAGAGGACGGCTTTCGCTTGCTTCCGCATCAGTTAAAATCGGCAATTACAGAAAAAACAAAACTCCTTATTCTGCCCTTTCCCAACAATCCAACAGGCGGAATTATGTCTAAAGCTGACCTTGAGGCAATTGCTGACGTCCTGCGGGCTACAGATATTATGGTGCTTTCAGATGAAATTTACGGCGAACTGCGTTATGATGAAGAGGGACACACTCCCTTTTCGGCAATAGACGGAATGAGAGATAGAACCGTAGTGGTAAACGGTTTTTCAAAAACCTTTGCTATGACGGGCTGG
>JAIKVQ010000187.1 GCA_024685565.1 Bacillota bacterium | reverse complement strand
GAAAACGGAGAAAAGCTGTCGAACTGCGTATCCAAATATTATGTAAATAACGGTCCGAGAACGGTAGATAAGGAAGAGATGGTCCTGTTTGACGAAATCTGGGACGAAAATAACTGGAACCTGAAAAATGTGGGTAAGGATGCAAAGGTAATGGCACAGGGGAATAAGGATGACGGTACAATTACCTTTAATCAGACAGTCAGCGGCTCTGACTGCTGGTGCTACCCGTGGTACATTTTTAAGGATACAAGTGTGCTAGAGGGAAGCTCAGGTGTGGCATTTGAAATTAAAAACACCGGTCATATCAGCAATACCGGCGGCTCTGCCCAGCAAATTCAGATGTTCATTCATATGAAGGACGGCAGGCAGTACCACGTAAGCTATACCGTGCCTAAGTCAAGGGAGTGGAAGCAGGTTGTTTATCCTTGGTCTTCGTTCTACTTATTCTCATCACCAGAGGGTGGCTTTGAAAATCAATCTCTTGAGCTTAAAGATGTTGAAGGCATATCAATCGGTTCAAATTCAGCCGATATACGAACAATAAGAAATTATGGCGTATTCTATTCCGATTTGGAGAGTGATAAGCTGACCTCCGATAAGAATATTAAATATTCGGGAATGACGGAAAATGCTCATTACAATTCGGGAGATGAAAACCTTGTTCTGACTGCTGAAGTGCCTGAAGACGAAATTATAGGCATCAAGGTCTTTAACGGCAGAGATAAGCTTGAGAACTATACCGTTGAGGACGGTAAGGTTATTATTGACTTTACAGGGGCTGAGCGGGGCAAGTATAATATACAGGTTTGCGCGGAAAATGAGTATAATTTGCAATATATTCGAAACTTTACATTTTACATTGATTAGGGGGAGATGAGCTAATGAAAAAAAGGTTAATTTGTATGATTGCTTCATCAGCTATTCTGATAAGCAGTATCTTTACTGCTTATGCTGAAGAACCCGTAGCTTCGGTAGAGCAGGGAAGCCTTGTTGTAAAGGTTAAAAAGGAGCTCGGTGCGCTTGCTTACCCCGTTGATGTAACTGTTACAGCGTATGATAAGAACGGTAAGCTGACATATCTTGATATTATTCCCGTAGGCACAGACGGAAAACTTGAATTTCAGTTTTACAATAAAGGCATAAGCGGCGATTATACCTTCTATTTTGTGGGAGGTACAATATCACAAACCGCAACGCTGAACGGATTTATCGGAGAGGATTATTGGGTAAATTATGTAAATACTGTAACCTCTCTTACTGAAGGCAAAGATGCCGTAAATCTTAAAAGTACAGTTATGGGTGAGGCAAATCTTGGCTTGGATTTGACCGAATACAATGCCCTTGCTACCGAGCAGGATAAAGATAATGTGTTTAACGTTATGATTGCCGATTACAGTGAATTTCAATCGGCAGAGGCAGTAAAGCTTGCATTTGCCGATGCAGTGAATTTTGTAAAATGTTCTGCTTCGGGTAATGCCAAAGGATATTACAGCTATGCGGGAAAGGCATTGAATATTCCCGCAGGCACCGATTCTGAAAAGATATCTGTTTTGGACGAGGTTTCACAAAAAGCACAAAATGCTGTTTTTTCGGCTATGAATACAAAAATAAAAACCTGTTCAGGGAAAAAAGCGTTTGCGAATGAGCTTAAGTATCAGACATTATATACAGTAATCGCAAATGCGGAGCATTACAATGATGTAAAGTATGTGATGAACGCATATGTTGATGCGGGAATTTTAAATGTGAAAAAAGATATGTCGCCTGAAATATATAAATCGCTTATGAACAAGAATTTTACTTCGGAAAGCGGAATAAAGGCAGCAATAAATGAGGTAAGCGCTCCGCGTCCGAGCGGAGTCGGCGGCGGAGTCGGCGGCGGAGGCGGCGGAGTTGCCGTTCCAATTCCAAGTCAGGCAAGTGATATTAAAGAGCCTGAGCCGATAAAAAGCACTGACGGTACACTCGGCGGAAAAATGCGGTTTTCTGATATGGAAGACGCAAAATGGGCGCTTGATAAGGTTGAGACGCTTTGCGAAAAAGGCATACTCTCAGGTGTTGGTGACGGAAAATTTGAGCCGCACAGATATGTGAGCCGTGAGGAATTTGCCAAAATGCTATGCTCCCTCGGCGGATTTGAGCCTCAGGCGGGCGAAATTCCGTTTAACGATATACCAAAGGATTCCTGGTCGTATCCTTATATTTGCACAGCCTATAAAAACGGATTGATAAGCGGCGTATCTATATCGCAATTTTCGCCTCGCAGTATGGTTACCCGTGAACAGGCGGCAACAATGCTTTGCCGTATGATAAATATGGACATAGAAGAAAGTTTGGGCACATTTGAGTTTGATGATGACAGCGGTATTTCCGATTGGGCAAAGTCTGCTGTATATAGCCTTCACAGTAAAGGGATAATAAATGGCAGAACATCAAAGATTTTTTCGCCGACAGAAGCAATGACCCGTGTTGAGGCGGCTGTGCTTCTTTTCGGTGCAGGCGAGAAGGTTATATGGGAAAAGGAGGACTAGTTAAAATGAAAAGATTATTAACAGTTTTTCTCTCTTTTGTACTCATAATGGCAGCAGCTTTTCCTGTTTTATCTGAAGATAATTTAGGCACAAATGATGTAGTATCTAAGGAGATCAAGGCGGAGCATAATAGAATTTTTGTCGGACTGGGCATTATCAGTGAGGATTATTATGCTGAAAACATTAACTCTGCCGTAACAAGAGGTGATTTTGCTTGTATGTTGGCGGCGATGTTGGGCGCAGCCGATATAAAAGCGACACAGAGTTATTTCAGTGATGTTGACTTATATCACTATGCGGCAGGCAGTATTCAGATGCTTTTTGAGCGCGGAATTATCGCGGGATGCGGTGACGGTACATTTGCTGTTAACCGAACTGTAACTGCAGAGGAAGCATCAGCAATGCTTTTAAGAATTATGGGGTATGATGCGATAGGTAGTGGAAATGACAAAAACTATGTATCAACAAAAATTCGCAGCAAATACAGCGGAGAATTAACACTTTTACAATGTCTTGAAATACTGTATAATGCAATGTTTGAGGAAACTATTGTCATAAACGGCTTAAGCGGTTCGGGCGTGACTTACTCAAAAGGGGATATATTTTTAAGAGAAGCTATGAACCTTGATTATTGCGATGGTGTATTGCAAACAGCGGGCGGACGATCAATTTATGATAACCTTGAGCATCATAAGGAAATTGTTGTTGACGGAAACAGATATGAGGTTGATTCAGATTTTTCCGCTGACTGGCTTGGTTTTAAGGTACGAGTATTCTATTCTACCGCAAATGGAAACAAAGCGGTTGCATTGGAAGCTTTAGCTAATACTGTTTTGACCGTTGATATGAAAGCGTATAAGGATTACTCCGATAATGTTTTGAGTTACTACAGCACATCTGGAGGTTTACGCAAAGTAAATATTATTAACAAAAAGGATATACTGTATAACAATGGCGTTGTCAATGATATTAAGGCAAATATACCGCAATACGGCAAAATCACACTTATAGACAACGATTATAACGGAATTTATGATGTTGTAATGATTTACGGGTATGAAAGTGCAGTAATATCTCGCGCAAGCAGTACCGATAAGATTGTGCAGTTCAAAAATCATAGCGCAATCACTTTGTCAGATTATGACAAGGTAGATATAGTCGACCAAAACGGCAGAGAATTGGAAATTTCCGATTTAAAAGAGAATAATACCGTGTGTATATACACCTTTAAAAAGGATTATATCAAACTTGAGGTGTCAGCTGACAGTATAATCGGAAAGATTGAGCGGTCAGGTGATGAATCTGCCAGCTGGAAGGAATTTAATGTAGACGGAAAACAGCATTTTGCATATAGCAACTATTTCAGCCAAGGCATTGATTTTACCGCAGGACAAACGGTAACGCTGCTAATTGATGTTTACGGAAGAATAGCGGGCATAGTAACCGATAATGATAGCGAGTGGAAAATCGGTTACATTATGTCGGTTAAGATGAAGCGTGATAATTTGCGTTTTGAAGTTCTAAATCAAAACGGACAGATAGAAAAGATAGACGCTGAGGAATATGTAAGACTTGATGGCGTGAAAAAGGATATATATGATTTGAATACCGATATAAACACCATATATCAGAATTTTAATGATGTGGATAGCAGCGGCGCCGAGAATGTTACCACACGGATCATGCGGTATTTTGTAAATACCGAAGGAAAGATTTCCAAAATTGATACGCCGACAATTTTAACAATGCTTAACTATAAAGGAGTAACTGTTTCTGAAAATGATAAATTACTTTTGCGCGTCAAAGGCAGACTGCACAGACCTGAAAGCGGATATAAATACAAGATAGATTCGCCGGGCCGTGTGGTAGTTGACGGCGAGGTTGAGCCGAGTGCAAAGAATATTGCATTTGTTGTACCTGAAGAAACAAATACAGATCCTGATATAGAAACTGATTACAGCGTAACAAAAATAGAATCCTTAAAGGCGGTAAAGGGAGGAGACTACTATATATCCGCGTATAATTATTCACCCGAATCGCTTACGTCAGATATCCTTGTCGTAAGAAAAGATACAGGAACAAACGAAGATTCAAATATTATACTTGTTGACCGTGTTGTTGATACATATAACGAGGAAACAGGCGAAATAGACAAGGTTATGAAAGGATATGTTAACGCGCAGAAAAAAGAATATGTTGTAAATGAAAAGAGCAGCACAGTAAAAGTGGGTACTGTTAAAAGAGGCGATGTAATTTCCTTTAAGGTACAGAATGATAAAATAATATTGCGTGATTTGATTTGGAGAGAAGACGGAACAGGAGGCAGTAAGCTGACCTCTTCTGGAATATATTCAAGCGACGGCACGACTTTTCACTATTATTCGGAATTCCGTGTTTTGCTTGGAAAAATTGAGCGCATAGACGGAAAGTTTGCATTGCTTGATGTTGGTAATACAAGCGGCTTTAAGTATGATTTATTCACACTTCCCGCTTCGGTGCTTGTTTACGATACAAATGGCGGTAAAAACCCATTCTACACATCGGAAAGCTCCTCAATTCTGACGCGTAAAGACGGAAGTGCCGACACTGTGTTAGTTGCACAGGGAAAAAGAGGCGGAGTAATGAGTATGATTGTTATTAAATAGTATAAAAACAAAGCCGTTTTAAAGCGGCTTTGTTTTAAGAGGAGCGTGTATATGTTTAACGGAAAGAATAAAGCGATTACCTTTAGCTATGATGATGCGGTAATGCAGGATATTCGGCTTATAAAAATACTCAATAAGTATGGACTCAAGGCAACCTTTAATATAAATTCGGAGTGTTTGGGACACTATGGCACTTTGACGGTTGAGGGTGTTAAAGTCGATAATATAAAGCATAAGCCGGGTGATATTAAATACATATATGACGGACACGAGGTGGCGGCGCATACCCTTACGCATCCCAATCTTACTCATATTGATGATGAAAAGGAAATTATCCGTCAGGTCGAAACGGACAGACTGAAGCTATCGGAGCTTGCAGGGTATGAGGTAAAAGGACTTGCATACCCTTGCGGTGCTCCTAAC
>JAIKVQ010000156.1 GCA_024685565.1 Bacillota bacterium | reverse complement strand
TCCGCATACTCAAATTCCGGACCAATCTCCGAAAGATTCAAGCTGTCAATCTCATCGCAGAATACTACACAATGCGGATTTCCGACAGACAGAGCGGTTATATTATAGCTTTTGCCGGCTATTTTAACAGGCGCATTTATGATTTCATCTAAATTACTCTTTACGGGAATTTCGCTTGCTTTAAATGTTGCTGCACCCATATCTGCCGATACTGATGAAACCTTGCCGTCTCTTATGTATAGCTTTAAATTATGCACTCCGCTTGCCGTTTCTATTGCCATAGTTTCCTTTTTTACATATCCCTTGTCAAAAAGATATTTTGCACAGCAACGGATATTGTTTCCTGCCATTTTTCCCTCGCTGCCGTCACGGTTAAAGGAACGCATTTTAGCATCTGCAATTTCTGAAGTTTCAATCAGTACGATACCGTCACCGCCAATGCCATAATGAGCTGCACAAAGGCTGACACATAATGATTCGGGACAGGTGATTTTTCCGTCAAAGTTTTCGACAAAAATGTAGTCATTGCCGCAGGAATGCATTTTTGCAAACGGGATTTTTTTCCTGAACTTACGCATATTGTTTATATCAACAAGCTCGGTATTTTGCGCATTGAAACGGCTTTCGATAATGTCTGCAAGTGCGTTTGCCGTGTCGAGTGATGTGAGACAGGGTATTTTTAAAAGCATAGCTTTTTGATGCAACAGTGTGTAGTCACCCACTGTTGCGTCCAAAACTGCACCTGTATAGATTATATAGCTGATTTTGCCGCTTTCCATAAGCTCGCTGATTTCAGCACTTTCGGTAGCGTTGGCTACAGTATGTACGGGTACTGACAAATTCTTTATTGCCAGAGCCGTACCGCCTGTTGCATATATTTCTATTCCCAAGTCAAAAAATCTCTTTGCTAATGATATAATTTCCTGATAATCACTTTCCTCAACACTTATTAAAACGCCGTGATTTTTATTGTCGTATGGTGACGGTACATGAAAACCAGCAGCTGTAAGACCTTTAAACAGAGCCTCTGCGGTACTTTTACCTATTCCCAAGACCTCGCCTGTTGACTTCATTTCAGGCCCTAAAATAGAATTTGCATCGGACAGCTTTTCAAAGGAGAATACAGGGACCTTTGCGGCATAATAGGGCGGAGTTGGGTAAAGACCGCTGCCGTAGCCCAAATCCTTTAGAGAGCTTCCGAGCATAACTTTTGACGCCAAATCCACCATTGGCACATTTGTAACTTTGCTTATGTAAGGTATGGTTCGCGATGCGCGGGGATTTACCTCAATTACATAAAGCTCATCTTCATAAATAAGGTATTGAATATTTACAAGTCCCTTTGTACCAAGCGCCAACGCAAGTTTTTCGGAACAAGCACATATCTTTTCCAAAAATTTATCACTCAGATTGTATGGAGGATAGACGGCAATAGAGTCACCGCTGTGAATACCTGCGCGTTCTATATGCTCCATAATTCCGGGAATTAAAACATCTTTGCCGTCGGAAATGACATCAACCTCAAGCTCGGTACCCGGCATATATTTGTCTATTAAGACGGGATTTTCAATTCCGCCCGCAAGGATTTTTTTCATATATGATATGACGTGCTGTTTTGACCTTGCAATAGTCATATTCTGTCCCCCGATAACATATGAGGGACGCAAAAGTACGGGATAACCGAGTTTTTCAGCGGTATCTTGCGCCTCTTTTTCGGAAGTGACACCAAAGCCTTTCGGGCGGCGTATATTAAAGCTTTCCAAAAGTGCGTCAAAACGGCTTCTGTCCTCGGCAATATCTATACTTTCGGCAGATGTGCCCAAAATCTTTATTCCGTTTTCGCTTAAAAACTGTGTTAGTTTTATTGCGGTCTGACCTCCGAATGCAACAACGACGCCTATGGGATTTTCAACCTTTATTATATTCATAACGTCTTCTGGAGTCAAAGGCTCAAAATACAGCCTGTCTGCGGTATCATAATCTGTTGAAACAGTTTCGGGATTGTTATTTACGATAACAACGTCATAACCAAGTTTTCTCAAAGTCCATACGCAGTGAACGGAGCTGTAGTCAAACTCAATTCCCTGACCTATGCGTATAGGACCTGAGCCCAATACCATAATTACATCTTTCCCGCTTTTTTTAAAGTCTCTTGCCTCACATTCACCGCCTGCGACAGAGTAGAAATAAGGCGTTTCTGCGGCAAATTCCGCACCGCAGGTATCAACCATTTTATAGGAAAAGTCGAACTTATAGGGAATTTCAGTCTTTGTAATTTCGGAAATGCCCTTGTCGGTGTAACCCAATCTCTTTGCAGTTTTGTAGTTTTCGGGATTCAGTCCGTCGTCGATTAAAGTATTTTCAAAATCTGCAAGATTTTTGAGTTTATATAAAAACCATAGATCAATTTTCGTTATATTATGTATTTCATCTGCCGATATTCCGGACTTTAACGCCTCGAAAACGGTAAAAATCCGTCTGTCGTCCTGAATGGCAAGTCTCTCTCTTATGGGTTTGTCGGAGGCGGGCAAGGTATTCAGGGTTTCCTTAGAAATCTCAGCACCTCGGATTGCTTTCATCAATGCAGCCTCAAAACTTCTGGCTATTGCCATAACCTCGCCTGTTGCCTTCATCTGTGTGCCGAGTTTTCGGCTTGATGTGGCAAATTTGTCAAAGGGCCATTTGGGAAATTTTACCACCACATAATCAAGCGCAGGCTCAAAGCAGGCGCAGGTTTTGCCTGTTATATCGTTCTTTATCTCATCTAATGTGTAGCCTAGAGCAATTTTTGTTGTAATTTTTGCTATAGGATAGCCCGTTGCTTTCGATGCAAGTGCTGAAGAGCGTGAAACACGGGGATTTACCTCGATTACCGCATATTCAAAACTGTCGGGATTTAGTGCAAACTGACAGTTACAGCCACCCTCAATCCCAATTGCAGAAATTATATCAAGAGAGGCGGACCTTAGCATCTGAAATTCCTTGTCCGAAAGGGTAAGGGTAGGCGCAACGACAATGGAATCGCCTGTATGAATACCAACGGGGTCAAAATTTTCCATTGAGCATACAGCTATGGCATTTCCTAAAGAATCGCGCATAGTTTCAAATTCGATTTCTTTCCAGCCCGATATACAGCGCTCGATAAGAACTTGATTTATAGGGGATAAATCAAGACCGTTTGATGCAATTTTACTAAGCTCGTCGGGAGTATTCGCAATTCCGCCCCCTGCACCGCCTAATGTATATGCGGGACGGACAATTACAGGGTATCCGATTTTGGTTGCAATTTTTAGCGCATCTTCTGTAGTTTCTGCTATATCAGAGGGAACAACGGGTTGACCGATTTTGCGCATCAGGTCAGCGAATTTTTCGCGATCCTCCGCATTTTCTATGGCGTTTATGTCTGAGCCTAAAAGACGCACGCCGTATTTTTCCAGAGTACCGTCTTTAGAAAGCTGCATTGCTATTGTAAGTCCTGTTTGACCGCCAAGTCCGGCAAGTATTCCGCAGGGACGCTCTTTTTCGATAATACGTTTTACCGTTTCAGCATTTAAAGGCTCTAAATATATTTCGTCTGCAAGGTTTTTGTCGGTCATTATCGTTGCGGGGTTGGAATTTACAAGCACAACATTTATGCCCTCGTCCTTTAAAACGCGGCAAGCCTGTGCACCTGCATAGTCAAATTCCGCGGCTTGACCGATAACAATAGGACCTGACCCGATTACAAGCACCTTTTTAATGGAATTATCTTTGGGCATTTTTTTCTTCCTCCATCATAGTTATAAAGTCATCAAAAAGAAAATCCGTATCATGCGGACCTGCACATGCCTCTGGGTGGAACTGCACAGTAAAGCACTTTTTGTCAGGATATAAAATACCCTCACAGCTTGAATCATTAGCGTTTATGTACTTTAAAACAGCACCGGATGGAATACTTTTCGGCACCACCGCATAACCGTGATTTTGCGTTGTTATAAATGTTCTGCCTCCTATCAAATCCTTAACAGGCTGATTTGAGCCGCGATGTCCGTACTTTAACTTTACGGTTTTTGCGCCCATAGCAAGCGCGGTAAGCTGATGTCCTAAGCATATACCGAAAATGGGGATTTTGCCAATCAGCTTTTTTATCTGTTCTATCTGGTACACATTATCTGCCGGATCTCCCGGTCCGTTTGAAAGCATAACGCCGTCGGGTGACATAGAAAGTATGTCCTCGCCCGATGTGTCAAATGGGACAACTGTTACTTTGCAGCCTCGCTTCGTAAGGCTCCTTATAATATTTTGTTTAGCGCCGTAATCTATTAAAACTACCGAGTGTTTTTCCTCACCAATTGGCTCGTAAACCGTTACTTTTTGAGAACTTACAGATTCCACAGCGTCTGTTAAAGTAAAGTTTTCAAGCTGTTTAAAATCCTTTGGCGGATTTTGATAAATCCCGGCAGAGAGCACGCCCTCTTCACGCAGGATTTTGGTAAGCTCGCGTGTATCAATGCCGTAAATACCGGGAATATTCTTTTCCTTTAAAAATACATCGAGGTCATATTCACACCTGAAATTCGACGGTTTTTTTGAGTACTCGCCGACAACATATCCCGAAAGTGCAGGTTCACCCTCAAAATCTTCAGGAATTACGCCGTAATTTCCGATAAGCGGAAAGGTTTGTATAACGATTTGACCTTTATAGCTCGGGTCGGTAAGAGTTTCAAGATATCCGACCATTGAGGTTGTAAATACAAGCTCGCCTACCGAGTCTTTTTCTGCTCCAAAAGAAAAACCCTCAAAGATTTTTCCGTTTTTAAATACCAAATAAGCCTTTTTCATAATCAATTCACCTAAAAATTTACAATGTTGCGGCAATAACTGCCTTTATAGTGTGCATACGGTTTTCCGCCTCGTCAAAAACAATAGACTTTTCGCTCGCAAAAACCCCGTCGGAAACCTCCATACAATCTATGCCGAATTTTTCATAAATCTCTTTTCCTACAGTTGTTTTAAGGTCGTGGAAAGCAGGGAGGCAGTGCATAAATTTGCAGTTTTTACCTGCTGAATTTATTAAATCCAAGGTAACGCGATAGGGAAGCAGGTCATCTATCCTTTCTTTCCACACGCTGTCAGGCTCGCCCATAGAAACCCAGACATCTGTGTAGATAATATCCGCATTTTCTACTGCATCTTTCGGATTTTCTATAAATTCCAGAACCGCACCGCTTTCTTTTGCAATCTCTTGACAGTCCTGAATTAGTTCTTGATTTGGAAAATACTTTTTCGGACTGCATATGGCAAAGTGCATACCCATTTTTGCACAGCCTACCATAAGCGAATTTCCCATATTGTACCGCGCATCGCCCATATACACAAGTTTTATGCCTGAAAGAGTGCCAAAATGTTCACGGATTGTTAAGAAATCTGCAAGAATTTGCGTCGGATGAAACTCGTTTGTAAGTCCGTTCCATACGGGAACGCCTGACTTTTCGGCAAGCTCTTCTACAATTTTCTGACCAAAACCGCGGTATTCTATTCCGTCAAACATACGTCCCAAAACGCATGCTGTATCAGCTATCGATTCCTTTTTGCCGATTTGTGCGCTGTCGGGGGACAGGTAAACAGGGTGAATGCCGAGGTCTGATGCTGCAACCTCAAAGGCGCATCTTGTTCTTGTACTTGTCTTTTCAAATATCAGTGCAATACTTTTGCCCTGGCAAAGCTTATGGGGAATACCCGCTTTCTTCTTTTTCTTTAAATCCTCTGCTAAGTCCAACAGATACTCTATCTCATCTTTTGAAAAATCCAAAAGTTTTAAAAAACTTCTTCCTTTAAGGTTCATTTTAATTCTCCTTTTCGCAGATTTTTGCAATCGTTTCCGCTGCTTTTCCCAAAAGACCAATATCAATATTAAGCGGAGGCAAAAGCCGTACCTTGTCCTTTGCCGAAAGTAAAAGCACGCCATTTTCCATAGCCTCAAGTATAACATCTTTTGCAGGTCGGGTAGTTTTGAGTCCTACCATAAGCCCCATTCCGCTGACTGACTCTATGCCCTTTCTATCTGAAAAGAAATCAAAAAGAAACTCACTCTTTTTTCTTACTTCGTCTAAAAAGCCATCTGTTAATCTTTCTAAAACGCTCAAAGCCGCGGCACAGCATACCGGATTTGCACCAAAGGTTGAGCCGTGGTCGCCAAAGTCAAAAATGTTTTCAACTTTTTCGCCTAAAAGCGTTGCGCCAAGCGGTAGTCCGCCCCCTAAACCCTTTGCGGTTGAAACTATATCAGGGGTAATTCCGTAATTCATATATGCGTAAAGTTTGCCCGTGCGCCCATTTCCTGTCTGGACTTCGTCGATAATAAGCAAAACATCATTTTCTTCCGTAATTTTGCGGACAGATGATATATATTCATGTGACAGCGGTATTACGCCGCCTTCTCCTTGAATACACTCTAAGATTACAGCCGCTGTCTTGTGATTTTTTATTGCGGTTAAAAGCGCGTCGGTATCCTCGGCGTCAATACTTATAAATCCATCTGTTAAAGGCTTATAAAGCTCGTGAAATTTATCCTGTCCCGTTGCTGCAAGAGTAGTCAGCGTTCTTCCGTGAAAGCTGTTTTTTAAGGTGATTATTGTAAAATATTCATCGCCCTTTTTTTTGCTTGCATATTTTCTTGCCGCCTTTATAGCACATTCATTTGCCTCTGCGCCCGAATTTGAAAAAAAGACCTTCTTCATACCCGTCTTTTCGCACAAAAGTTTTGCAAGTTTTACGGAGGGTTCGGTATAATAAAGGTTCGATGTATGCTGGATTTGAGAAATCTGCTCTTTTACCGCGTCACACCAATTATCATCGCAGTATCCGAACGCATTTACGCCTATTCCGCTGCCTAAGTCGATATATTCTTTGCCGTTTTTGTCATAGAGAATAGCGCCTTTGCCGTGAGATACCTCGACAGGGAAACGGTTATAAGTGCTTGCAATATATTTTTTATCAAGTTCAGTTAAACTCACTTTTTGTCACCTCGTATCCACGTGCCCGCGCCTTCGTTTGTTAAAAGCTCCATAAGTATTGAATGAGGCACGCGTCCGTCCATTATAACTACATTTTTTACGCCCTGGTCAATTGCTTTTATACAGCAGTCCACCTTTGGTATCATACCGCCTGAAATTATGCCCTCTTTGTAAAGCTCCTTTGCCTGTGTTACGGTAACTTCAGGAATTAAAGAAGAACTGTCCTCCTTATCGCGGAGAATTCCTGCAATATCAGTCATCATTATGAGCCTTTCAGCATTAAGTGCACCTGCTATATATGCCGCTGCAGTATCGCCGTTGATGTTATAGGCATTACCCTTTTTGTCACAGCCGATAGTTGAAATTACAGGTATATATCCCTTTTCTAAAAGGTCGATAACGGGATTTATATGGATTTTTGTTACTTCACCGACATAGCCGAGTCTTTCATCTTTGAATTTAGCCTCAATCAGGCGTCCGTCCATACCCGAAAGTCCGATAGCCTTTCCGCCCTTCATTTCAAGAAGATTTACAAGCGTTTTATTTACTTTACCTGCTAAAACCATCTGTACAATATCGACAGTTTCTTTGTCGGTAACGCGCAGACCGTCCACAAATTCAGGCTTCTTGTCAAGCTTTTCCATTAGTTCGTTGATTTCGGGACCGCCGCCGTGAACAAGCACAACTTTTACGCCAATCAGCCATAAAAGGACTATGTCCTCCATGACCTGCTGTTTCAGCTGCTCATTAACCATAGCGTTTCCGCCGTATTTTATAACAACAATTTTACCGTTGTATCTTTTGATATAGGGAAGTGCCTGAGTTAAAACCTCTGCACGTTCAAAGTTTGAAAATTCGGTAAACATTTTTTCCTCCTTAAAAATCAAGTTCTGTAATCTCCGTTGATTTTTACATAATCATATGTAAGGTCGCAGCCCCACGCAGTGGAGTTTTCATTTCCGTCATTTAAATCTACCAGAATTTCGATTTCATCTTCCGACAAAATCTCCTTTGCGGTATCTTCGGAAAAATCAACTCCGCAACCGTTTTTACATACGTCAATCTTTCCCTTACGGCTTCTGAATGCAACATCAATCTTGTTAACATCAACTTCAGCACCGCTGTAACCTATTGCACAAAGCACGCGCCCCCAATTTGCATCTGCACCGAACATTGCCGCCTTTAAAAGATTTGAGCATACAACACTTTTTGCAACGGTTTTCGCAATTGTTTCGGTTTTTGCACCTGTTACAATACATTCGAGCATCTTTGTTGCACCCTCGCCGTCTGCTGCTATCATACGGCAAAGTGCTACCGTTACTGTATTTAATGCTTTCATAAAGGTCTTAAAGTCCTCGCCGTCCTCTGTTATTTCGGGGTTTTGGCAAAGACCGTTTGCAAGTACGACCGCCATATCGTTAGTTGAAGTGTCGCCGTCAATACTGAGCATATTGAAAGTATTTTTTACGTCATTAGAAAGCGCCTTATTAAGCATTTCGGAGGAGATCGCCGCATCGGTTGTTATAAAAACGAGCATAGTAGCCATATTAGGGTGAATCATACCGCTGCCCTTTGCTATGCCTCCAATATGACAGGTTTTGCCGCCAAGTGTAAACTCTACAGCAATTTCCTTTTCCTTTGTATCGGTAGTCATAATCGCATTGCAGGCGTCGGTGCTGCCGTTTTCCGAAAGAGTTGATACAAGGCTCGGAATGGCTTTTTGTATCGGCTCTATATCAAGAGGCTGACCTATTACGCCTGTTGAGGCTACAACTATGTCATTTTCTTTTATTTCCGAATTAGAGGCAAGGCATTTGCACATCTTTTCTGCAATTTCTATACCGTCAGCGTTACATGTATTTGCGTTTCCGCTATTGCATATAATTGCCTGACAAGTCCCACTTTCAAGGTGCTTTTTAGTTACTAAAAGAGGCGCGCCTTTTACAAGATTTTGTGTATAAACGGCAGCCGCCCGGCAAAGAACTGAGCTTAAAATAAGCGCCAAATCCTTTTTCTCTTTATTTTTTCGTATTCCCGCGTGCAAGCCTGACGCCGAAAATCCTTTTGCGGCACAAACACCGCCTTTAATAAACTCCATTTTTATCTCCTTTTAACATTTAACCCCGTTGTTTCATCTGCGCCCATAACTAAGTTCATATTTTGAATAGCCGCGCCTGAAGCGCCTTTGCCCAAATTATCAAATCTTGCAGTAAGCAGGAGGCGATCGTCATTTCCGTGTACTGAAATTTCCATATCATCTCTTCCTGAAAGAGCAGATGCCGATAAAAATCCGTCCTCGTCTGCATTTTCTTCAAAATACACTGTACCGTTATTAAAGTAGTTTTTATAAATTTCTTCAATATCCCTTTTGCTTGCACCAAGTTCTTTTGTATAAAGCGGTACGCAAACCTCCATACCCGAATAAAATGGTGCAACTATCGGGGAAAATATAGGCGGGTTCAGAAGTCCGCACATTTTTGCCATTTCGGGGAGGTGCTTGTGATTTTGCGAAAGTCCGTACTGACGCGGAGCTTTGAGCAAATTATCTGCCATTTCCTCATACTGAGCAATCATTTTTTTGCCTCCGCCGGAGTATCCCGTTACGGAGAAGCAGGAAAGAAGTACGCTGTCCTTTATAATGCCGCTGTCGGTAAGAGGTCTTATTAGTGCAATAAATCCGCTTGCGTGACAGCCTGGGTTTGCGATGCGCTTTGATGAAACTATCTTTTCTCTTTGTCCCATAAGTTCAGGAAATCCGTATGTCCAGCCGTCAGCCGTTCTGTGCGCAGTTGACGCATCGATTATTACCGTACTGTCATTTTCGCAAAGGTTTGCCGCATCAATTGCGGCACTGTCAGGGAGACATAAAAATACAAAATCAGCCTCATTTATTGCATATTTTCTTGCAGATTCGTCTTTTCTGAGATCTTCAGGAAGTGATATAAGTTCAATGTTGCACCTCTTTTCAAGCCTTTGCCTTATACGAAGTCCTGTAGTGCCTGCACTTCCGTCCAAAAACACTTTTTTCATAGTCCTAATTTTTCCTTTACCCATTTAATTTGGTTTTCTACCGAATTTATACCTGTTCCGCCCTCGCTTATGCGTCTTTTTACACAATTTTCAAGGTCAATTGCAGAAAATACGTCATCATCAAAGAAATCACCGTATTTCTTATATGTTTCAAGAGGAAGATTTTCAAGTACAAAACCGTTTTTTATGCAATACGCAACAATTTCCCCTGAAATCTTGTATGCGCTGCGGAAAGGAAGTCCTTTCCCGACGACATAATCTGCCAAATCTGTTGCGTTTATAAATCCCGTTTTAGCCGCATTTTTCATATTTTCTGTATTTGCCGTAATTTCGGAAAGCATGCCTGAAAAAACATCAAGGCACATTTTTACGGTATCTAAGGCGTCAAAAACGCACTCCTTATCCTCCTGCATATCCTTGTTATAGGCAAGAGGGAGTCCTTTTAAGGTAGTTAATAGTGCCATTAAATCTCCGTAAACTCTCCCTGTCTTACCGCGCACAAGCTCTGCCATATCAGGATTCTTCTTCTGCGGCATAATGGATGAACCTGTTGTGAATGAGTCGGAAAGCTCTACAAATTTAAATTCCCAGCTTGACCAAAGTATGATTTCCTCCGAGAACCGTGAAAGATGCATCATAATCAAAGCCAAATCATTTAAAAATTCAACAGCGAAATCCCTGTCAGAAACGCCGTCTATAGAGTTTTGGCAGATGTCACTAAAACCAAGTTTTTCCGCCTCAAAGCGGCGGTCTGTTTTATATGTGGTTCCTGCTAAAGCGCAGCTTCCAATAGGGGAGATATTTATACGCTTTTTGCAGTCTGAAAGTCTTTCCAAATCCCGCAAAAGCATCATTGAATATGCTAAAAGGTGGTGTGCAAAGGTTATGGGTTGAGCACGCTGAAGATGCGTATACCCTGGCATTACTGCGGTTTTGTACTCTTCTGCTTTCTCGGTTATGATACCTATTAAGCCTTTTAGCTTTTCTGTAAGAATATCGGTTTCATCACGAAGATAGAGCCTGAAATCCAAAGCCACCTGGTCATTTCTGCTGCGTGCGGTATGAAGTTTTTTGCCGACATCGCCAATCCTTTCGGTTAAAACTTCCTCGATAAACATATGTATATCTTCTGCATCATTGGAAATCGCCAGTTTTCCGCTTCTTATTTCCTCTGAAATATCACCGAGGGCATCTATAATTTTTTTCGCCTCATTCTGCTCTATGATACCTGTTGCGCCGAGCATTGCGGCGTGAGCCATACTGCCCTCTATATCTTGAGAAAACATGCGCGAGTCAAAGGAGATGGAGGAGTTGAAGTCATCAGCAAGCTTGTTCGTTACTCCGCTGGTACGTCCTGCCCACATCTTTGCCATAAAATCACCTCAAATTACTTGTTTTTCTTATCTACCATAGCCTGAACAGCGATTGGAAGCCCGTAAAGATTGATAAATCCTGCAGAATCCTTCTGGTCATAATCACTCTCGCCAAAGGTTGCTATATCCTCGCTGTAAAGTGAATAATCACTCCAAACGCCTGCTTTTATTATATTTCCTTTATATAACTTCAATTTAACCTTTCCTGTAACTTTTTCCTGCGTCTTGTCAACAAATGCTGAAAGCGCCTCACGAAGAGGTGTGAACCATTGACCGTTATAAACAAGTTCTGCAAAGGTTATTGAAAGTTTTTGTTTTTCGTGCATTGTAAGTTTGTCAAGGCAAATGCTCTCTAAAGTCTCGTGAGCTTTATAAAGAATTGTTCCGCCCGGAGTTTCATATACGCCGCGGCACTTCATACCTACAAGACGGTTTTCTACAATATCGATTATACCAATTCCGTTTTTACCGCCAAGGTCATTAAGTGCAAGAATTATCTCTTTTGCGCTCATTGATTTTCCGTCAAGTGCGGTAGGTATACCCTTTTCAAAATCAATCGTTACATATGTGGGAACATCCGGAGCATCAATGGGGGATACGCCCATTTCCAAAAATCCCGGCTTTTCGTACATAGGCTCATTTCCCGTATCTTCAAGGTCAAGACCTTCGTGTGATAAGTGCCACAAGTTCTTGTCCTTTGAGTAGTTTGTTTCGCGGTTGATTTTTAGAGGGATATTGTGTGCCTCTGCATAATCAATTTCTTCATCACGCGACTTTATATCCCACTCGCGCCAAGGTGCGATAATGGGCATATCGGGTGCAAAATGTCGGATTGCAAGCTCAAAACGTACCTGATCATTGCCCTTTCCGGTACAGCCGTGGCATATCGCATCTGCGCCTTCTTTTATTGCTATTTCCACAAGTCCTTTTGCAATACAGGGGCGTGCATGGGAAGTACCTAAAAGGTAATCTTCATAAACTGCGCCTGCTTTCATTGTAGGTATTATAAAGTCATTTACGTATTCTTCTGTCTGGTCAAGAACATAAAGTTTGGAAGCACCTGTCTTTATTGCCTTTTCCTCCAAACCCTCAAGCTCATCTGCCTGACCAACATTTCCCGAAACGGCGATAACCTCGCAGTTGTTGTAATTTTCCTTAAGCCACGGGATTATTATTGAGGTATCAAGACCTCCTGAATAAGCCAAAACTACTTTTTTAATGTCTTCCTTTTTCATAAATATGCATTCCTTTCATGATTTGTGTATAATTATGCAGTAATTATACCAAAAAACTGCCCAAAAGTCAAGAATTATGTGAAAAAATATGCAAAAATATTTATTTTTATGCAAATCATCTGTAATAAAACCAAAAGAAGGACTATTTTTGGTAAAATTATATACAAATTAACTTTAAAAAGCTAATATTGACAAGTGTAATAAAAGTGTATATAATAAGTAATATCGGTATGTTGCAAAATTTAAATGTCGAACCGATAAGAGAGAAAAAAAGCGCCAGAGCCTTACGCGACGCAGGCTGACGAGGACGGGGAGTATCGAAATTTCGGCGGATGCCCTGCGGCAGTTATGTCGTGAGTATAAGCACAAATATCGGAGTGATCCGAAAACAAAGGCTTATGCAATAAAATACATTTAAATAAAGGAGCATATTTTTATGTGCGGAATAGTAGGTTACATAGGCGCAAGAGATTGTGTAGAGCTTTTGCTGTCGGGTTTGGAGAGCCTTGAATACAGGGGATATGACTCGGCAGGAATTGCAGTTTATAACGGCGAAAAGATTGAGATAAAAAAGGAAAAAGGCAGACTTTCGCATCTTCGTGAAATTCTTGATGTAAGCCCTGTTTCAGGGAATGTGGGTATAGGTCATACAAGATGGGCAACTCACGGTGTACCGTCTGCGAAAAATTCACACCCGCATACAAACGGGAACGGCACTATTGCGGTTGTTCATAACGGAATTATTGAAAATCATGAGGCACTGAAAAAATTCCTTGTAGAAAAGGGATACAATTTTGTGTCGGAAACGGATACTGAAGTTATACCTAATCTTGTAGACTATTATTATGATGGTGACCTTTTGGCAGCTGTCCAAAAAGCAGCAAAAAAACTTGACGGAAGCTATGCAATAGGTGTTCTCTGTGTGAACGAACCTGATAAAATAATTGCAGTAAGAAAGGATAGTCCGCTGATTGTGGGACTTACTGATGACGGAAACTTTATTGCCTCCGATATACCTGCAATTTTGTCGGAAACAAGAGATGTATATCTTTTAAATGACGGAGAATTTGTAACTTTAAAAAAAGACAGTGTTTCTATTTGCGATATTGACGGAAATCCGATAAATAAGGAAGTTTACAGAGTGCAGTTTTCTGCACAGGCATCGCAGAAGGAAGGCTATGAGCATTTTATGCTTAAGGAAATTCATGAACAGCCTCAGGCTATAAGGAATACCTTAAGGGGAAGAATTGATAAAGATTTAAATATTGTTCTGGACAACGTGGAGTTTTCGGAGGATATAAAGAAATTATACATAGTAGCCTGCGGAACTGCATATCATGCAGGACTTGTGGGCAAGAAGGCCATTGAAACTCTTGCAAAAATCCCCTGTGAGGTTTGCCTTGCATCGGAGTTCCGCTACGGTGAGCCTTTGATGGATAAGGATACAGCTGTTTTGGTAGTCAGCCAATCCGGCGAAACCGCTGACACTCTTGCAGTTCTTAGAATGGCTAAAAAGCTGGGGAATAAGGTTTATGCAATAACTAATGTTGTAGGCTCTTCTGTAGCAAGGGAGGCGGATTATGTATTCTATACATATGCAGGCCCCGAGATAGCTGTTGCATCAACAAAGGCGTATACAACCCAGCTGGTTGCATTTTATCTTTTTGCAATATATTTTGCAGAAAAAAGAAGCACCGTTGCGCGCAATAAGCTGGACGATATAAAAAATCAGCTTTTAAAGATGGACGAAGTGGCTGAAAATATACTTGAAACTATCCCAAAGATTAAAGAGATTGCAAAAAAGATTGCAGGAGAACATGACATATACTTCCTTGGAAGAGGGCTTGACTACATTGTTGCAATGGAAGCGTCTCTAAAGCTTAAGGAAATATCCTATATTCACTCTGATGCGTATGCAAGCGGAGAGTTAAAGCACGGACCGATTGCCCTTATAGACGACGGTACTGTGGTAATTTCAATATGTACAAATCCCGATATAAGCAATAAGCTCAGCAGTAATGTAAAGGAAGTCTTGGCAAGAGGTGCAAAAACTATAGGGTTTACCTCCTGTATGTCGGATATATCGGCTTACGGCGACATTGTTGAGCTTCCGCAGATTGACCCGCTTTTGGCGCCGCTTCCGGCGATAATACCGCTTCAGCTTTTGGCTTATTATGTATGCACCGAAAAGGGATTTGACGTTGATAAGCCGAGAAATCTTGCAAAATCAGTTACAGTAGAGTAACGGAAGGGGAGTATATTATGGGAAGATTGTTTGGCACAGACGGCGTGCGTGGAGTTGCAAATCAGGAGCTTACCTGCGAACTTGCATTTAATATAGGACGGGCAGCAGCGTATGTTTTGACCGAGGAAAGCCATAGAAAGCCTAAAATCCTGATAGGTAAGGATACCCGTATATCCTGTGATATGTTAGAATCTGCATTGGCTGCAGGACTTTGCTCGGTAGGTGCGCAGGTTGTGACCTTAGGAGTTATACCGACTCCTGCGGTTGCATATCTAACGCGAAGATATGAAGCTGAGGCAGGAATAATGATTTCTGCGTCGCACAATTCGGCAGAGTATAACGGTATTAAAATCTTCAATTCAAACGGTTATAAACTGAGTGATGAGATTGAAAACAGAATAGAGGCAATAATCCTTGATAAAAGCGAAGAAATCGACCTTCCGACAGGCGATGCAGTTGGAACGGTTACAAGATGCGAAACGGCTATTGCCGATTACTGTGAATTTGCAAAAAGCATCATAGACTGTGACCTAAAAGGTATGCGTATCGCAGTTGACTGTGCTAACGGTGCAAGCTCAAAAACAGCACCAAAGGTGCTTTCTGCGCTTGGTGCTGAGCCTTTTGTTATACATAATCACCCTAACGGAACAAATATAAACTTAAACTGCGGTTCAACTCATATCAAAGACCTTGCCAACTATGTTAAAAATGTGGGTGTTGATATCGGACTTGCCTTTGACGGAGATGCGGACAGACTTATGGTTACCGATGAAGAGGGAAATGTCTTGGATGGCGATAAGGTTATGCTTATCTGTGCCAATTACTTGAAGGAGCAGGGACTTTTGATAAAGGACACTTTGGTTATTACCGTTATGTCCAACTTAGGGCTTATATTAAAGGCAAAAGAGCTGGGAATAAAAACTGTTCAGACGCAGGTTGGCGACAGATATGTTCTTGAAGAAATGCTAAAGAGCGGATACAATCTTGGGGGAGAGGCTTCGGGTCATATAATCTTCCTTAACTATAATACTACGGGCGACGGGCTTGTATCAGCTTTAAATATTCTTAAAATACTGAAATTATCAGGGAAAAAACTTTCGGAACTTGCGAAAATATATGAAACTATGCCTCAATGCATTATAAATGCAAAGGTTTCCAATAAGAAAAAGTATGACTACAATAAGGACAGCGTAATTTTGGAAGAAATTGAGAACCTTGAAAAGGAATTTGACGGAAAAGGACGCATTTTGGTACGTGCGTCGGGAACAGAACCCTGTGTCAGAGTCATGATTGAGGGAAGTAATATGGATATTATAAAGCAAAAAGCAAAGTATCTTGCGTCTATAATAGAGGCAAGACTCGGGTAATATTTTATACAAAAAATGCACTTCATACGAAGTGCATTTTTTGTATCCGATTATTCATCCTCTGAGACGATGTCAACCGATTTATCCTCTTCTTCGCTGTCCTCTGCAAGCTTTGCTCCGCATTTTGAGCAGTATTCGCTTGACTTATCGTTTTGCTGACCGCATTCGGGGCAAGCGGCGGTGCTTTTCAGCGCTGCTATCTGCTCTTTCAGTTCCTCTGACTCTGCTTTAAATTTGTCAATCTCAATCATAATTTCGCAGAGATCTTTGTCAAACTCTTCGCCGTTTTTGTACTGTTCGTAAATAGTTTCGCCTACTTTAGCGTAAAGTTTGTTTATTTTACTGTCTGCCTCACTTTTAGCAAGGTTTAGTTTTGTAATATCAACAACATTTGTTGTCTTGTCGATGGCAATTTTTGCGAATTTCTCTGCGCCGTCCTTTGCGGAAGAGAGTTTGTCCTTTAAAACGTCCCATAAAGTGCCCATAAAATGCACGCTCCTTTTACATATTTTTCTTATTATACCATATAATATTCAAATATGCAATAAAATGTACGCACCATTTAATAAAAAATTAACAACTATTGACAAGCAATTTAAGTCTTATTATAATTTTAATGGGGCGGTTTTGTATATGGAATATGTAATTTTGATTATCTGGAATATTTTTGTTTTTGCAGTATACGGTATAGATAAATTTAATGCAATAAACGGAAGGTGGAGAATAAGCGAAAAAACCTTACTTATGCTCGCGTTTTTAATGGGCGGATTGGGAGCATATTTTGGGATGCAGTTTTTCAGGCATAAGACAAAACATATAAAATTCACGCTTTTAGTACCGTTTGCCATACTTGTGAATGTTACTGCTGTATATTTCATAGGAAGGGGATTTGTATGAGGGATAGAATAATTCTGCACAGTGACTGCAATAATTTTTTTGCCTCGGTAGAGTGCGCGGAAAATCCACTTCTGTGGGACGTTCCGCTCGCGGTTGCGGGCGAACGTGAAAAGCGCAGGGGAATAATACTTGCAAAAAATAATATTGCAAAGGGTTACGGCGTAAAAACGGCAGAACCTATCTGGCAGGCACTGAAAAAATGCCCTGACCTTGTAATTGTTCCGCCAAGGCACAGTCTTTACGAGAAATATTCGCAGAAAATAAACAGTATTTATTCGGATTTTACCGACCTTGTAGAAAAGTTCAGTATTGACGAAAGCTGGCTTGATGTCACGGGAAGTACGAAACTTTTCGGAAACGGCAAAAAAATTGCAGATACAATAAGGAAACGCGTAAAGGAAGAGTTGGGGATTACAGTATCTGTGGGCGTTTCCTTTAATAAGATTTTTGCAAAAATGGGGAGCGATTATAAAAAACCTGATGCAACTACAGTGATTTCACGGGAGAACTATAGAGAAATTCTCTATCCACTGCCCGTTTCGGATATGATATTTATTGGAAGAAGTGCAAGGGAAAAACTTTATAATGCTAATATACGCACTATCGGAGATTTGGCGGCAGCAAAAGACAACTTTATAGAAAAATTGCTTGGCAAAACAGGTCTCGTGCTTTTAGGATATGCAAGGGGAGAGGATAATTCGCCTGTTATGCCGATTGGGTATGAAAGAGAAATAAAATCCATAGGCAAGGGACTGACATTTTCGAGAAATCTTTTGGGTATTGGAGATGTCAGGAAGGGGCTTTTGGTGCTTTGTGAATATATAGCGTTTAAAATGCGTGAAAAGGGACTGAAATGTACTGTTGTTACAGTGCATATAAAAGATACAGAGCTTAAAACAATTTCAAGACAAAAGCATCTTGATGAACCGACATATCTGGAAAAAGAAATATTCGAAGCGGCGGAGGAGCTTATTCTTGCGAACTGGAATATGAAAAAGCCGATCAGAATGATTACTGTTACGGGAAGCGGTATGATAAGTGCTGATATAGGCGGGCAAATGAGCTTTTTTGAGGACGAGGGGGAAAAGAGGGAAGAAAAACTTGAGTTTGCCATAGATAAAATACGAAAAACCTACGGAAAGGGAAGTATAAAAAAGGCAAGTATTATAAATAACGATTTGGGAATAGAATAAAAAAAGCGTCATTGTGACGCTTTTTTTATTCGTTTGTATAAAAATACAGCAAGTGCGAGTTTTAATAAATCGGGGATTATAAATGGCAAAACACATATTGCAAATGCTTGCAAAAATCCCATATTTCCTTTATAAATTGAGAACCATACCGTTCCGAAAGCATAGCAGAGGAAAAGACCGAAAATCAGTGATAAGACTGATATTTTAAGGGATTTTCCAAATATGCGCTCAAAAAGTATGTATACTATGCCTGTTAATAAAAATCCGAGCATGTAACCGCCTGTAATGCCGAAAAGATGTCCTATACCTCCTGAGAATCCTGAAAATACAGGAAGCCCTAAAGCTCCCAAGAGCAGGTAGACTGTAATCGAGGCGGTTCCGCGTTTTCCGCCCAGAAATAAAAGCGCAAAAAATATGCCGAAAGTCTGCATTGTAAAGGGTACGGCGGCCGGTATGGTAAGCCACGCGCAGAGCGTAATGATTACGCTCATAAGTGATATGTAGGTCATTGTTTTTACACTCATTTTATTCCTCACTTTTTTTTGACATAACTATGGCTAAAATGCCGTTGCCAACAGAAACTGTAATATCCTCAACCCATTCGTTGCTTATTCCGAGGGTTGATGTATTTGTCAGAACTGCATTTTTCAGAGTATATTTTCCACCTAATATACTGACATTTTCGCACTTGTCTGTCATAGAAATCACAGATACCGAAAAGTTTTCTCTTTTGGAAAGTAAAATTTCAGAGTTGGAAAAAACATAAATTTCATTTTCGGTGTCCTGAATTTTGACGGTTGCACCTTTTTTTGCTGCATATGCAGCCGATTGCAGATTGCCCAAAAGATGGTCGAGCCTGCCGCCTAAGGCACAAAAAAGAATAATTTTGTTAAAGCCTTTACGGATAGCATAGTTAATTGCCGCCATTGTGTCGGTTTCGTCTTTTTCGCAGGGAAGTGATATCCTTTTAATTTCGCTCGGCAAACTTCCCGAGAATGAGTCGAAATCACCTATAATAAGGTCGGGTTTGATGTTTTGCGAGTTTAAGTACTCATAACCCTTGTCACAGGCAATTATAAAATCTGCATTTTTTATTCCGTTAAGCGGTGAAAATGTACCGCCTGAAATTATTGCGCAAACTTTGTCCATAATTCCTCCGAATTTTTTGCAAGATTATGTAAATCCTCAAATTTTTGATAAATTTCCATATCGTGCTTTTTAATATTTATCGGCTTTAAATTACTTGTGGTAAAACAATGCCTTGTGTATGCCTCGATAACGGTACTTTCGCCGGATTTAACCTCATAACAGACTGTTATCCTGCATCCGTTGTATTCGGTAACGGCAGGTCTTATGGTTATGACATCTCCGCAAGTAACGTGATGCTTGTACTTTATGTGTACCTCTAATGTCGGGATTGTGTAGCCGCGACTTTCAAGCTCGCCCATAGGAATACCTATGCTTTCAAGCCAGTACGAACGTGCCTCCTCTAAAAAACGTACATAGTTTGAGTGATGCACAATGCCCATTTTGTCGGTTTCGTAATAATTTATTTTACGTTTATAGAAAAAGTCCATAATTATCTCCTTATTTGATATATGCTATAAAAACAGCGAGAATAAGTGAAGGCAGCATATTTGCCACACGGATTTTCTTTTCGCGAATAAGATTAAGCCCAACGCAGAAAATAAGAATTGAACCTATAAGTGAAAGATAATCCATAGCAAGGTCTGTTATAACAGGTTTTAAAAAGGAGGCAAATAATGTAATTCCTCCTTCAAGGATTAAAACGGGTATCGAAGAAAATGCACAGCCTTTGCCGAGCGAGCTTGTCATAACGATAATAACGATAAAGTCAAGAACTGACTTTGTCGCAAGGATAGACCAGTCGCCGTAAATTCCGTCCTGAATAGCTCCTACAATAGCCATAGCGCCTATACATACGGTTAGGGTTGCAGTAACAAAAGCATTGACAAAATTCCTGTCTTTTGCATTCCCGGACTTTAGCTTAAGCCATTCCCCAAACCGTTCAAAAAGTGCCTCTATATCTATAATTTCTCCTATAAAAGTTCCTGCTATAAGACAAATTGATACCAGCATAGACTTACCGGTGCTTATGGTATTGCCGTTTACGGTAAGCATATATTTCATTGCCCCCGCGATACCGATAAATATAACGCTGATACCGCAGACGGAGATTAGTGAAACGCGATGCTGTTCTTTTAGAACCTTGCCGAACATATGCCCGAAAAGGCCGCCCATTGCTATTCCTATAGTATTTATAATTGTACCTAAACCTATCATTTTATTCCGCTCCTATAAAAAATTGCTGCTGTTTCAATATGCGCTGTGTGTGGGAACATATCAACGGCAGTTGCTTTTTTTAGTTTATATCCCGATTGTTCTAAAAATTTTGCGTCGCGTGCAAGAGTTGAAGGATTGCAGGAGATATAAACAATGCGCTTTGGCAAGACTTTTGTTATTGCCGAAAGGGTAGCTTCATCGCTTCCTTTTCTCGGCGGGTCTAAAATCACAATATCGGGAGAAAATCCGTTTTCCAAAAGTTTTGGAACAACATTTTCTGCCTTTCCGCAGTAAAACTCTACATTTTCTATTCCATTTCTTTTTGCGTTTTCCTTTGCGTTTTCTATCGCTGTTTCCACCACTTCAACACCAACTGCCTTTTTTGCCGTTTTTGAGGCGGAAAGCGTTATTGTGCCTATTCCACAGTAAATATCCAAAACACAGTCATCTTCTTTTATGTCCGCAAAACGGAGTGCCAAGGAGTATAGTTTTTCGGTCTGGACGGGATTCACCTGAAAGAAACTTTCAGGTGAAATCTCGTAATCAAATCC
>JAIKVQ010000116.1 GCA_024685565.1 Bacillota bacterium | reverse complement strand
GACTATTTTTCAACTGTTGCAAAAATAAAAAATGCACAGATAATCGGGCATTTTGACCTTATTTCAAAGTTTAACGAAGGTTTTTGCCTTTTTGACGAATCTGATGAAAGGTATATGAAATCATATAAAAAAGCACTTGATATACTTTTAAAGCAGAATGTGATCTTTGAAATCAACACAGGTGCAATAGCAAGAGGCTTTAGAAGTGAGCCTTATCCAAGTATAGATATATTAAATTATATAAAAAAGCATGGCGGAAAAACAATCCTATCAAGCGACTGCCATGCAAAGGAAAACCTTATGTTTGGTTTTGACAAGTACCAAAGCTATATTTTATAGCAAAAATCTATTAACAAAACCATGAAAAAATCACCATTTACTATCAAATGGTGATTTTTTTGTAGTCATTAACGATTACTGCATAAAATCATTGTATGTCTTCAATATTGTATGGCGTCGTCTGATATACAAAGTAATTAAGCCAGTTGGAGTAGAGCAGATTTGCGCTGCTCCTCCATGTGTTTATCGGCATCTTATTTTCATCATCGTCCATAAAATAGTTTCTTGGTATGTGTATTTGCTCCCCTGCCGCCTTATCGCGCAGATACTCTTTTTTCAAAGTATCTGTATCATATTCAGGGTGTCCAGTTACAAATATTTGTCTGCCTTTATCGGTAGAAATTATATATACTCCCGCGAGTTCCGAAGACGCAAGAATTTTAAGGTCGGGTATTGCCTCAATATCCTCCCTTAAAACGGTTGTATGTCTCGAATGGGGTGCCATAAAGACATCATCAAAACCTCGCAAAAGTATTGACTTTTTATAGTCCGCCGTATGCTCGTAAATACCGAAAAGTTTTTCAGGAAGAGAAACCTTTTTAACTCCGTAATGGTGATAAAGTGCCGCCTGAGCCCCCCAGCAAATATGAAGCGTACTTGTGACATGCGTCCTGCTCCAGTCCATTATCCTGCACAGTTCTTCCCAATAATTCACATCTTCAAAATCCATAAGTTCAACAGGCGCGCCCGTAATTATCATGCCGTCATACTTTTCATTCTTGATTTCTTCAAAACTCTTGTAAAAATCTATCATATGCTGCTCATCAATATGAGTCGCCTTATGAGTCGCAGTTTGCAGAAATTCAAGTTTAACCTGCAGCGGTGTATTTCCCAAAAGACGCGCAAACTGCGTTTCTGTTGCAATTTTTGTAGGCATAAGATTGAGCAGAAGAATTCTAAGCGGTCTTATATCCTGCGTAAGCGCCCGCGTTTCGGTTATAACAAATATATTTTCATTATTAAGCGTTTCGGTTGCAGGTAAATCATTAGGAATTTTTATCGGCATTATCTCACCTCATCAAGTGCCTGTTTTATATCATTTATTATATCTTCGGCATTTTCAATACCTACCGACATTCTTATTAAATCTGCACCTATGCCAGCATCAACAAGCTGTTCATCAGTTAGCTGGCGGTGCGTTGTAGATGCAGGGTGCAAAACGCAGGTTCGTGCATCTGCTACGTGTACAACAATAGCTGCAAGCTTCAAGCTATCCATAAACTTGACAGCAGCCTCCCTGCCGCCTTTTATTCCAAAGGAAATGACTCCGCAAGCGCCCTTAGGCAGATATTTCTGCGCTAAAGCAAAATCCTTGCTTGACTCAAGCTTAGGATAATTAACCCATGCAATCTTTTCATTACTTTCCAAGAATTTTGCTACCTTTAAAGCATTTTCACAATGACGCTCCATTCTCAAATGCAGAGTTTCAAGTCCCAAGTTAAGCAAAAATGCATTTATTGCACTTGGTGCAACACCGAAATCTCGGATAAGCTGAACTCTTAATTTTGTTATAAACGCGTTCTTGCCGAACTGTTTTGTATAAGCTACGCCGTGATATGATTCGTCAGGCTCTGTAAGCTCAGGAAACTTCCCATTTTCCCAATTGAATTTACCACTTTCCACAACACAGCCCCCAACTACCGTTGCGTGACCGTCCATATATTTAGTTGTGGAATGAATTACAACATCTGCGCCAAATTCAAACGGTCTGCACAAAATTGGCGTCGCAAATGTATTATCGACAAATAGCGGTAAATTATGCTTGTGTGCAATTTTTGCGTATTTTTCAATATCCATAACATTAAGCGCAGGATTTGCGATTGTTTCGCCAAAAACAAGGCGTGTATTTTCATCAAAAAGCGCATCAATTTCGCTGTCGGTCATCTCAGGCGTTGCAAAACGAACCTCAATACCAAGCCTTTTTAAAGTGACTGCGAAAAGATTTATTGTTCCTCCGTAAATTGACGATATGCTTACAAAATTCTGTCCGCTTGAAGTAATATTTAAAATTGCAAGAAGATTTGCAGCCTGTCCCGATGTTGTTAAAGCTGCACCCACTCCGCCTTCTAAGTCCGCTATTTTGGACTCTACACATTCAAGTGTGGGATTTGAGATACGGGAATACATATGTCCCGGTGCCTTTAAATCAAAAAGGTCGCCCAAGTGATTTGCAGAGTCATACTTATATGTTGTGCTTTGATATATCGGAAGTACACGCGGCTGTCCATTTTCAGGCTTATAGCCGCTTTGAATACACTTTGTTTCTATTTTAAAATTATCCATTTTCATATTCACCTTTCAAATCATTATTTAAATGGCAGTACAGGAACTTCTGTACTGCCAAAAATTATTTATTCTTCTTTGACGCAATTTCAGAAGTCTTCCAAGCCGCCCAGAAAGGACTTGCTATAAAGATTGATGTGTATGCGCCGATTATAACACCTATTATAAGCGGGAATGCAAATTCCTTTATTGAATTTACTCCTAAGAAATAGAGCAAAAGAATTGTTATAAGAGTTGTAATTGTAGCATTTAATGTTCTTCCCATTGATTCAGAAATACTTCTGTTAACAACATCAGCTACAACTCCGCCCTTTTTGGCATTAAAGCCGCGCATATTTTCACGTATTCTGTCGAATACGACGATTGTATTATTTATAGAATAACCTACAACTGTAAGCATTGCAGCAATAAATGTCGTGTTTAACGGTGTATAAGTTATTGTGTAAACTGCCATCATTACGATTACATTTATTGCAAGAGCAATTACCGCCATAACTGCACTCTTTACCTCAAATCGAATTGCAATATATGCCAAGATGCACAGGATTGCGATAAGAGTAAATATAAGTGCCTTCCTTTGAACCTGCGTTCCAAAGCTTGCTGATGCGCTGTTTACCGACATAATTGCATTTTCACCGTATTTTTCTGTAAGTGCTGATTCAAGTTTTGCCTTTGTTTCATCATCAAGCTCGGACATCTTAATCGTTGCCTGAGTTCCGTCGCCGATTTTCTGCACAACAGGAGCGGCAACATCACCTGCAACTTCTGTTACAAGGTCTGCTATCTCTTGGTTGTCAAATGTAGAACCAACATTAACCTGCATTCTGATACCGCCGACAAACTCTGTGTCAAAGTTAAATCCGCGCACAAAATACATCACAAGTCCCACCGCAATAATCAAAATGGGAAGCAATAAAAATTTAATTCTGTTTTCTGTATATTTAATATTTTTCATTTCTCTTACCTCCCCTTTTTATGCACAGAACAACTTGCGGTTTTTGAACTGGAAGTTTACAAGCTGTTTTAACAGGAACTTAGTTATAACAATAGCCGTAAACATACTTACGATAACGCCAAGTCCCAAGGTTACAGCAAAACCTCTGATTGTGCCGATACCCGAAAGGTAAAGAACTATACAGGAAATAACCGTTGTAACGTTTGAGTCCAAAATAGCCGAAAATGCCTTATCAAAACCAGAATCAACGGCAGCTTTTATAGACTTTCCGTTCTTTAGCTCTTCCTTCATTCTTTCAAATATAATAACGTTTGCATCTACCGCCATACCGAGCGAGGTTATAATACCTGCAATACCTGAAAGGCTTAGATTTACACGCAATACACCAAGCAAAAGCGCTATTAAACCAACATATATTGAAAGCGCAATTGATGCCAATATGCCTGACATTCTGTAGATGATTATCATAAACAGTATTATTAAAAGTATTCCTATAGCAGCAGCCTTCATTGATGACGGAAGTGCGTCTGCGCCAAGTTCTGCGCCTATTGTTTCCTTTGAAATCGCTGTCAGCTCAAACGGAAGCTGTCCTGATTTTATTTGATTTGCAAGCTCCTGCGCTGTTTCTGGCGTGAAACTTCCCTCAATGATACAGGTTTCGGAATTTATTTCGCTCTTAACAGAAGGACTTGAAATAACATTTTCGTCCATCACGATTGAAATATAGTTCTTGCCTTCACCAGATTTAGCTGCCGCATTTCTTGTCGCCTCTGCAAATTTATTAACAGCTTCTGCCGTCAAAGTAAGCTGAACATAAGCCTGTGCAGCGCCTGTCTGCGATGTCTGTCCGTATTTATATTCGGCGTTTTTAATATCTGTCGCGCCGTCTAACACAACATTTCCGTCAGCATCCTGGAAAGTGAGCTTTGCAGTTGAGCCTAAAAGACTTGCCGCCTCATCAGTATCTGTAACCGATGGAATTTCAACAGTAATCTGTCCTGCATTATCTCTTGAAATTCTTGCCTCGGTGTATCCCGCACCGTTCAAACGTGCATTGAATATCGACTCAACTATATCCATTTCTGCCTCTGTCGGATTTGCTGCATTGGCTTCAAATGTAATAACAGAGCCGCCTGCTAAGTCAATACCCTTTCTTATTCCCTGTTCTTCGTCAAATACGCCACCGTATTTGAATCCTGATACATCAAATCCCATAAAAGCCACACAGTTCAAAACCACTGCGATAATAACCATAAGGATAAGAAGTAATACACTCTTTTTCTTCATAGTTTGTCCGTCCTTTCATAATGTAAATAACATACCTATGTATTATATCCTTTTTTTTCTAATTAGTCAATACAAAATCACTTTTTTTATCTATTTACTTGCAGAATTATTTAAAATAATGTAAAATAAATGCGGTAAAAGAAACGGAGATTGATATGAAAAAGTTTAAAATTATTATTCCTTGCCTATTCGGTTTAGAGGCTTTAGTTGCAAAAGAGCTTAAATGGCTTGGATATGACACGCTTAAAACCGAGGACGGAAAGGTGAGTTTTTTAGGAGATTTTGAGGCTGTATGCCGCGCGAATTTATGGCTTCGGTGCGGAGAAAGAGTCTTGATAGAGGTTTCGGAGTTTGATGCCCTTTCATTTGACGAGCTATTTGAAAAGACAAAGGCAATAAAATGGAGCGACTGGCTACCAAAAGATGCATCATTTCCCGTTAAAGGATTTTGCTTAAAATCCACACTTGCAAGTATGCGTGACTGTCAGGCAATCATAAAAAAAGCGATAGCAGACTCTCTGTCAGCAGATTACGGTATAGACTGGCTGCCCGAAACGGGAGCTTTATATCAAATTCAGTTTTCCGTTATGAAAGACAAGGTCACTCTTATGATTGATACATCCGGTGACGGCCTTCACAAAAGGGGATACAGGCGCATCTCAAACGCAGCACCCTTAAAGGAAACGATTGCCGCGGCAATGGTTATGCTGAGTTTCTGGAAATTTGAATATCCTCTCTGCGACCCGTTTTGCGGCAGCGGTACTATTCCCATAGAGGCGGCAATGTTTAAAAGAAATATCGCGCCGGGAATATCGCGCAATTTTTTAGCTGAA
>JAIKVQ010000113.1 GCA_024685565.1 Bacillota bacterium | reverse complement strand
TATTGGTCCCGGATTTCTGTGGTTTAGCGGCGGCATGGCATTAAAGGTATGCGTCAGGCATTTTGCGCCGTTTTTTATGGCTTCTATCGCCGTTTCATAGTCGCAGTCGGTATGCCCTATTGAAACTACTTCACTACTTTTTCGTATAAAATCCATAGCTCCCGAAAGCTCAGGCGCAAGAGTTACCATTTTTATATTTTTAAGAACTTCAAATTCAGTAATATCGGGATTTTTGATATACTTTTCATTCTGTGCACCCTTGCGGTTTTTGGAAATATACGGTCCTTCCAAGTGGTAGCCTAATATTTTTGCACCTTTTGTGTTTGGGATTGTTTCCGTTACCCTCTTTATGTTCTCAATGCTAACCGTCATAGTGGTAGGAAGCCATGAGGTTATGCCGTTTTTTAAAAGATACTCGGATATTTTCTCAATATGCTTGCCGTCCATTGTATCAATGCCCATAGCCCCGTGGGTGTGAATGTCAATAAGTCCCGGAATTACCGTTTGACTTTTTAAATCAATGCCGCTGTCTCCGATTTTGCCGATTTCGGTAAATTTACCGTTTTCAATTCGTATATCGGTTAGTTTTCCGTTTACTTTTGCATTTTTGTAAATCATAACTGCGATGCTCCTAAACTGCCTGCATCATTTTGAAGTGTTGATATTTCTATGCGAATGTCGCTTTTTATCAGCTTTTTGAGCGGTTTTAACAGCTTATCGCCCTGTCTTGTAACACCGCCTGCTAAAACTATCGCATCAGGCCCGAAAATGTTTACTAAGCTGTTTATTCCCATTGCAAGATAGCGGATATAGTCGTCAAATACTTTTTTAGCAACAGGGCAGCCTTTATCCATAGCCTTAAAAATATCCTCACCTGTTAAGCTGTCATTTTTAATCATCTTAAACAGAATACTGTCGGGATTTTGATTTGCCGCATCTTTTGCATCTTTAATAAATGCTGTCATTGAGCAGTACTGTTCCCAACAGCCTGTCTGACCGCAAGGACAGGGTCTTCCGTTTTCAGCCTGAATTACAAAGTGTCCTATCTCGCCCATATTATTGTTTGAGTGAAGTATCTGCCTGTTCATTATAATACCGCCGCCCACACCTGTTCCAAGAGATACTAAAACGATATTTTCGCAGGTCCTTGTACTGCCGAAAATGATCTCACCGAGTGCTGCACAGTTTGCGTCATTATCAACCGTTACGCAAAGTCCTGTTTTGTCGGAAATTATGCTTTCAAGCGGAGTATCTTTAAACGGAAGATTTGTTGCGGTAACTTTACCCTCTTTAATTATACCCGGTGTACCAATTCCCACCGTTGTGATATCGAGTGAGCTTTTAAGGCTCAGTATCTTTTCGGTAAGAGTTGACAGTATCTTTTCTTCGGTATCTTCTGTTTTAAAGCTGCTTTTATATACAATATCATTTTGGTCTATTACCGCCATTTTGATATTTGTTCCGCCGATGTCGATGCCGAGTTTAGCTCCCGAATATGACTCCCTATCGCAAATCAGCACAACATCGGGGTGGGTTTTGAGCATTGTTGCGGGAATATTTGTGTTTATTCCGCCGTTTATAAGCTCCGAAACAACCTTTCTCTTGCTTGCACCGCTTGCCAAAAGAATTATCTTTTTTGCATTCAGGATTGTGGAAATACCCATTGTAAGCGCCTGTTTCGGAACATCGTCAAAGGAGTCAAAAAATCTTGAATTTGCCTTTATAGTGTTTTCGGTAAGATTTGTAAGGTGAGTAAAGGAATTAAGGCTTGCATCAGGCTCATTAAAGCCGATATGCCCGTTTCTGCCGATTCCCAAAATCTGTAAATCGACACCGCCGTTTGCCTTTATGCTTTTTTCGTAGTCCTCACATTCCTTTTGAGGGTTATCCGTTTCACCGTTTGGGATATGGATATTCTCGTTTTTTATGTTTATTTTAGAAAACAGGTTTTCCCTCATAAAATAGTCATAGCTTTGCTTATTCTTTTTCTTTATTGGGTAGTATTCGTCCAAATTAAAGGTCTTAACCTCAGAAAAATCAAGCTCACCTTGCCTATACAATTTAGCAAGTTCATTATACATTCCCAAAGGCGTTGAACCTGTGGCAAGCCCTAAAACGCTATCTGGTTTTAGCGTTATTTGAGAAGCCACAATTTTTGCTGCTTTTTTTGATAATTCCTCGTAATTGTCGCATAGAATAATTCTCATTTTACCAAATCCTTTACTATTCCCTTTAAAATGTCCTCTTTTTTTGCTATTTCCTCTACCAGCTTAAACTGATTTCTTGCCCTGTCAAGATTATGATTTTCCCTATGGATTTTAAAGTATGTATCGCCGTTTAGATAGTCTGTTAAAAAGCGTATTCCGCACTCATAGGTCATAAGCTTTACCGAAAATGCAAAAAGCTCCGCTTCCCTTTCGGTCATTACATCTTTGACCTCGCCGATATACCCTTTTGCAAAGGCTTTGAATATTGTTTCGTCAAAATGTACTCTGCTAAGGTCGGTTTCGTCCTCTGCTGCGGTTGACGCGCCAATTCTGAGTGCATCGCCAAAGTCATAGAGCATACTCCCCGGCATTACAGTATCCAAGTCAATTACGCAAAGTGCCTCTCCGTTTTGTTCATCAAATAAAATATTATTTATTTTAGTATCGTTATGAGTTACTCTAAGTGGTATCTCACCGCATGCAAGTCCGTCTGTCACTGTACTTGCAAATTTACTGTTTTCTATTGCAAAATCTATTTCTTTTTCAACAAATTTTCTGCGTCCTGCAATATCATTTTCAATAGCCTCTTTTAAAGCCTCTACCCTCTTTGGCGTGTTATGAAAGTCTTTTATGGTTTCAAAAAGAGTATCTATCGGGAAATCATCAAGCATTTTGGTAAACTTACCGAAGCCTTTGCCCGCATTATACATATCCTTTGCATTGGCGCCGTTTTCAATAGTTTTTGTACCTGATATGAACTTATACAGTCTGAAAACATTGTCGCTGTCAGCCTGATAATAGTTTTTCCCGTCAATCGTTTTTATGATAGTCATAGTTTCCCTTTCGGGGTCGCCATAGTTATCTATAATCTTCTTTCGCAAAAACTCGGTTACATTTTCAATATTTTGCATAAGTTCGTAAGGGTTTTTAAAT
>JAIKVQ010000083.1 GCA_024685565.1 Bacillota bacterium | reverse complement strand
GAAAGCACAATTGCAAAAAACAAAGCAATTCCGATAAATGACGTTAGTAATCTCTTTCCCATTTTTAAACTCCTCCGTATCTTCTGTTTCTTGACTGATACTCCAAAATTGCATTATGTAAATCGCGAACTGAAAAATCAGGCCAGAGCGTTTTTGTAAAATAAAGCTCAGAATATGCCGACTGCCACATAAGAAAATTGGAGAGCCTTAATTCGTTACTCGTCCTTATGATGAGGTCGGGGTCGAGCTGACCTCCGGTATAAAGTTCAGCTGAAATCATGTCTTCTGTTATATCATCGACTTGTATTTCACCGCACTTGGTACGCTCTGCTATTTTCTTTGCCGCTCTTACAAGCTCTTCACGCGAGCCATAATTCAGGGCAATATTCATAACAATTCCCGTATTGTTTTTTGTAAACTCCTCAGTTTTTTTGATTTGAGCGCGTATCTCTTCCGAAAGTTCTTCCCTTCCGCCTATCGCACGGATTACGACATTCTCCTTTGCAAGAGTTTTTTCGGAATCGCGAAGATAACTCAAAAGAAGATTCATAAGGAAATTTACTTCTTCCTTCGGGCGTTTCCAGTTCTCTGTGGAAAAGGCATATACCGTTATATACTTTATTCCCATATTATTACATTCCGTAACAATTTTTTTAAGGGTATCGGCGCCTGCCTGATGCCCTGCACTTCTCGGAAGTCCTCTCTTTTTCGCCCATCTGCCGTTACCGTCCATAATTACACCGATATGCACGGGCAAATTGTTCATATCTATTGTTTCAAGACGTTTTTTTCTGCCAAAAAACATATAATAAATCCTTTCATAAGCATACCCCTGCTTTTGCAGGGGTATAAAAATCAAACATCAAGAATTTCCTTTTCCTTTGATGCTGTAATATCATCAATTTCCTTAACAAACTTATCGGTAAGATTTTGAATATCCTTTTCTATGCCCTTAAAATCGTCTTCTGTGATTTCAGACGCCTTTTGCTTTTTCTTAAAATCGTCAAGAGCATCGCGGCGGATATTTCGTATCTGTACTTTTGCCTCTTCGGAATACTTTTTAACTGTTTTTACAAGTTCTTTTCTTCTTTCTTCTGTAAGGGGCGGAAAATTAAGTCTTATAACCTTTCCGTCATTTTGCGGAGCTATGCCTATTTCCGACTTATTTATCGCCTTTTCTATTTCGCTCAAAACCGACTGGTCCCAAGGCTGTATAACAAGCATCCTCGGCTCAGGTGTAGATATTGAGCCTATCTGTGCAATAGGCGTCATCGTGCCGTAATATTCAACTGCAATTTTGTCGAGAACCGACGCATTTGCTCTGCCTGCCCTTATTGTTTTAAGTTCTGCATGAAAGTCATCAACTCTTTTGTTCATCTTCGCTTCGTATTCAGGATAATTTGCCATAATTTCACTTACCTTTCTTTACATTTTATCTTTTTCCGTCTTTTGTTACCAACGTTCCTATTCTTTCGCCCATAACTGCTTTTACAATATTCTCAGGCTCATCAAGTCCGAATACCAAAATAGGCATATTATTATCTCTGCACATAGATGCAGCAGTCGAGTCCATAACACCGAGTTCCTTTGAAAGTATATCGCTGAAGGAAAGAGAGTCATATCTTTTTGCATTCGGATTTATGTTCGGATCACTGTCATAAACCGCGTCAACCTTTTTAGCAAGCAAAATTACCTCCGAATCGGTTTCTATTGCCCTAAGTGCCGCAGCTGTATCGGTTGACATAAACGGATTTCCCGTACCTGCGCCGAAAATCACCACTCTGCCCTTTTCTAAATGTCTTGTTGCCTTAAGCCTTATATATGGTTCTGCAATCTGGCGCATTTCTATCGCTGTCTGTACCCTTGTATCAACTCCGCAGCTTTCAAGTTCGGAACAAAGTCCCAGAGCGTTTATACATGTAGCAAGCATCCCCATATGATCTGCCCTTGTTCTGTCCATATCACCGCCACTCCTGCCGCGCCATATATTGCCGCCGCCTACGACGATTGAGACACTTACTCCCAGATCCACTACCTTTTTGATACTCATACAAATGTTATGCATAGTAGTGACATCAAGCCCGTATCCCTTATCTCCCGATAAGGCTTCACCGCTTATTTTAAGCAAAACTCTTTTATATTTAGCCTCCATTTTCTTCCTCCAAGCCGTTTTTTTCATTATAACATTATTTATTATCGCTTGCAACCGGTTTTACAATTTTATTTCAACACCGCCCGCATTTCGTATGGAAAGTATGTGGCACATACCCTCTCCAAATACATTCTCGATGCCGGCCTTAAAGTTTTCAAGCATATCAGACGGCACGAACGCCTGAACTGTACCTGCAAATCCGCCTCCGTGAACACGGAAAGCACCCTTTCCCGAAAGCAATTCGTCACACAGCGCAAGCGCAAGGCTTACTGCCTGACTCTTAGGTTCCTTTACCGCATAAACATTCTGCAAATACATATAAGACGACCTGCCCGATTCGTTTACAAGCCGTAAAAATTCATCAAAGTCACCTTTTTTAAGTGCTAAGGCTTCCTTTTTTGCTCTTTCAGTTTCATTAAAGTAGTGCATCGCACGCATTACCGCTCTGTCATTACCCACGGCTTCACGGACATTTTTAAGATTTTTTATAAACTCATCCTTTGGCACATCATTTAAAAAGTCCTTCCCGAAATACTGTGCAACTGCCTTCATTTCAACAGTGATTGCCGCATATTCGTCTGTGAGATTTGCGTGGTCTGCACCCGTATCTATTATACAAAGCGCATATCCTGTTTTAGAAAAGTCAAAGTTTAGTTTTTCAACAATAGGGTTTTCATTGTCGGCAAAATCTACCGAAATTATCCCTCCCGCGGCTACCGCCATCTGGTCTAAAAGACCGCAGGGCTTACCAAAGTATACATTTTCGGCATACTGTCCGATTTTTGCCATTTCATCAAACGATACCTCATTATTTGCAAAAAGTCCGTTTACTATTGTTGCCGTCAATATTTCAAAAGCGGCAGACGAACTCATTCCCGAGCCTTTTAAAACATTTGATGTTGTATATGCATCAAATCCGCAAAGTTTGTATCCTTTATTTTTAAAACACGCCAAAACACCGCGAATAAGTCCGCTTGCTTGCCCGTATTCCGCCTCGCTCCGTTCCAAATCGTCGAGGCTTACCGTATCCTTGGGAAATCCCTCGGATTTTATGCAGACTTCATTCGTTCCGTTAAGCCTTACTGCGGCTATTACATCAAGGTTAAGACTTCCGGCAAGTATTGCGCCGTGCTGGTGGTCGGTATGGTTTCCGCCGATTTCCGTTCTTCCCGGTGCAGAAAACAAACGGATATTATCACATTTTCCGAATGTTTCATAAAAACCGTCCAAAAGACCCTGAAAACGCTTTGTGTATTGTGTCTCCTCGCCCTCGTTTAAGCAGTACAGCGTTTTAAAGTCTATGTCTGATATTTTTTGTTTGATTTCTGCAATATTCATAGTTATCTCCCCGTTTTATTTATAACTGCCGCTTTTACAGTATTTTTCATAAGCATAGCTATTGTCATTGGTCCGACTCCTCCGGGCACAGGCGTTATTGCAGCAGCTTTTTTCTCGGCAGTTTCAAAATCCACATCGCCGACAAGTTTTTTGTTTTCAAGCCTGTTTATTCCGACATCTATTACCACAGCGCCCTCTTTTACCATATCGCCGGTCACAAAATTAGGTTTTCCAACAGCAGCTACCAAAATATCGGCATTTTTTGTCTTTTCTCTAAGATTTTTTGTGCGTGAATGACACACAGTAACTGTTCCGTTCCTGTGTAATAAAAGCATAGCCATCGGTTTTCCCACTATGTTGCTCCTTCCGATTACTACACATTCCTTTCCCTCAACTAAAACGCCGCTTCTATCTATAAGTTCCATAATTCCTGCAGGCGTACAAGGCACAAAATCATAGTCACCCGTCATGATTTTTCCTACATTTACAGGATGAAACGCATCAACATCCTTTTTCGGATTTATTCTTTCAATTACATTCTTTTCGCTGATATGTTTCGGCAAGGGAAGCTGTACCAAAATACCTGAAATGCTGTCCTTTCTGTTCAGTTCATCTATTAAGGAAAGTATCTCGTCTTCCGATACATCTGCAGAAAGCGCATATTCTTCGGAATAAATACCTATTCTTTCACATGCTTTCTTTTTATTGTTTACGTAAACCCTGCTTGCAGGGTCATCGCCGACTATAATTACGGCAAGCCCGGGGAAAATGCCCTGCTTTTTAAGCTCTTCTACCTCTCCTTTTAACTGCTCTTTAATTTCTTCCGATACTTCCTTGCCACTTATAATTTTTGCCATCTTACTCCTCCGCATCCCTTTCATCTGTTTCCTCATATTCCTCTTGTACAAAGCTCTCAGGTTCATAAGAACTGCCGCCCATTGCTGCCTGTATTCTGTTCAAATACACATCTCTCGGCTTTGAACCGTTAGGGCCGCTTATCAATCCTCTCGTTTCCATCTGGTCGATAATTCTTCCCGCTCTTGCATAACCCACCTTCATTTTCCGCTGTATCATAGCCGTTGAAATCTGGCCAAGTTCTGCGGCAATTTCGATTGCCTGTGGCAAAAGCTCGTCCGCATCCTCTCCATCGTTATCGTCCGTCACACCGTTTTCGCCCGACGCCATTCTCTCAATGTGCTCCGCCAAATCCTCGGCCAGACGCAGTTCCCCCATATCCTGCTCCGTCTTATAATAAGGAGTCAGGTAGAGCAAATCGAGCAAAGCCGTCTCTGGGGTAGCAAACAACAGACCTCGTCCGCTCTGCATCGTCTTGATTTCAAAACCGAAGTAGAACGGCGTCTTCACATTCTGACAACGCTAAAGACAGCCCGCTTTGAGAACGACTTTGGGACTTTCCATTATCAGAATGTGAAGAAGTCGACTCTGAGATTCAGGCCGTCAAGAGCATGATGCCTGTAGTAAACGACCTCCAGGA
>JAIKVQ010000077.1 GCA_024685565.1 Bacillota bacterium | reverse complement strand
CCTGTAACATCATACATCTGCCAAAGAATACCTGCCCAGAAAGAATTTGTCCACCAATTCGGTCTTTTCTCCGATTCGTCATTGTATTTTCCGTCCGCCGCCGTGTAAGGAAGCGCATCTTTTAAGGTAGATGCCGTTTTTCGATTTTATTTATTGATTTTTCTTTTATTTCCTGTATGTTCATTTATTACCTCCAACTTGCCTCTGGCATCATTTACAAAAATCGCTTTCATCATTCTCCTTACTCAAAAATATACGTTGCGATAGAATGAGCCTCTGCCGTTGTCTTTATTATCTCGCCCTTTAATGAAATGTAAAATTCCGTCTGGCTATCTGTCATATTAAGCACAATCGTAACGATTGTTCCGTCAGGATTTTTAAAAGAAACCGTATCTACAACCGGTGACCACCTGCTGCTTCCTATTCTTTTTGCTCCCCTTTTCACATATTTACTAAAATGTCCTATATAATAATAGGAATCATGGATATATACTTTATCATTTACCGTATCTGCCATTATCGGAGCATCACAGAAATTGCCGACATGGTTTGGACCGCCGTTTTCGTCCAATAATAAGTTCCAATCACAAAATGCATTGCAATAGTTATTAAAGTTACCTATCATATCATGGGCATACTTTTCGCCTATTTTGATGCCATCTATTTTGCCGCGATTATATTCATAACACCCTTCCGAAAACACAATGTCCTTATCGGGATAGAGTTTATGAAACATACTAAGCTGCTCAAAATGGTCGCCGCTGTACCAATGAACTGCTATTCCCGAAATATATTTTTCAGTTTCCTTATCATCAAGCACCGTTTTCGCTCTTTCTAAGGCCTTTTCCTTGTTGTGGTCCCAAAAAAGGACTTTAACACCGATGTCCGCCATTTTTTTGCCAAAATGATTCTTTACAAAATCCCTTTCCTCTTCTGCAGAATACACACAAGAATCCCATCTCTGCGTTGCATTCGGCTCGTTTTGGACTGATACCGTACCTATGTTAATGCCTCTATCCTTATAACCTTCTATAAACTTTACAAAGTATTCTGCCCAAGTATCATAATATTCTTTTTTTAGCTTTCCGCCTCCGTTCATCATACCGTTCGTTTTCATAAATGCAGGCGGGCTCCAAGGTGATGCAAAAAGCTCTATATCGCCATATTCCATAGCTCCTTTAATCATAGGTATAATAGATTTTTCATCTCTTGAAACATCAAATGTTTCAAGTTTTTCATCGCCTTCTTCAACATAGGTATAATTCCCTAAGGAAAAATCGCAGCTGTTTATATGCACACGACCAAAATTATACCCAATTCCTTCTTCCTTGTCGAAATACAGCTTTAAAATTTCATCTCTGTTTTCTTTACTTAATTTATCTAATGTTGTCGACGCCGCCTCTGTAAAAGCTCCTCCAAAGCCCTTTATTTCCTGATATTCTATTTCGGGAAATACACATATAAGACAGTTTTCCCTTTCTTTATTGTTATCAATATAAAAGTCATTACACACGCTCATAGGCGTAATTCCTTTTCCTGTTTTTATTACTTTTATATTCATTTTACTTCTCCTAAACTTTTAATCATAAACCTGAATCTTGTATCATCACTGTACCACATGGGGAAATTTGTATTCCAGATGTTGTTATACAAATTAAAATACATATCCTCTCCCTCAGGCTTTAAGTCATAATCAAGCAATCTCCTGCCGAACGGCGCAACAAGCGGCGAATCGAGCGGATATATTTCTACATCTCCATTTGTAATTCCATTGTCCGTTGCCATAATAAGTGGACTGCCCAAAATATTTTCAGGCTTTATACGCCTTCCCATTTTGCTTATATTCCAATCCTCTTTTTGCCCCTTGAATTTTAGCCAAAAAGCCTGTGGAAGACGGCTTGCTTTTTTGCCAAACCATTTTATTTCAAGCTGTCCTGCCTCTTCCTCTGCCCATATCACAGGTAATCCGTGTTTCAAAGCTATGGACTTTTCAAATTCAAGCTTATATAAACGCTTTTGCCCCTTTTCATAACAAGCCGTAATGTTCGCATTATATATTCCGCCATCATATACAGGTAGTCCTAGTTTCAGATAATCCCACCTTGCCCAGTCTATATTCATGATAGTGAGCGTCATATACTTGTTCAGGTATCTGTTATAATCCTCTACATCAAACAACTGCCAGCTTATTTCAAAGTCCGCATCGGATAGATTTATTTTCTCAAAACCGTCAACTGACGGCTCTTCAAGCTCGTAATCAACTGAAATTCCAAGTGCTTTTTCGGCGCCTCTTACATAGTCTCTTTGCTCTTCCCAAGACTTTTCAAAGGTAAGACGCTCTTCTGTGCCCTCGGTTTTTTCAAAATCGTTTAGGAACCAAGCGCGTTTATTCGGAAAATGCACTTTAAGATCCATACCCCATGTATGCTCAGTGACAAGCAGGAGATTATCACTCAAATCAACATCGTTTATCCCATTTGCTTCAATATACCTTGACAACTCTCTGTACATTCCCAGCTTTTTCGGGTCTGTTCCTGCACCGTGTATCCATGTATCTCCTATTTCTTTATCTATAACGGGCAAATTTTCAAGCCCCATCATACGCTTTGCAACATCATTTAATGTTGCCGCTTTAATTTCTGCATCGGGATATTTTTTATGTAACTCCTCATAAAGTGCCTTTATGCCATCAACCGACTGAGCTCCCTGATTATCATGAGTATGTCCAAAACATATAGCAAAATCATTAAATTCTGCATTTTTTCCGTATCCCTTTTCATACATCACAATTATTTCATCATCATCGCATTTCCACTTGAAAACGGGCGGAACATCTGGCAGCGGTGTTGCCTCATTTACGCCGATATGCAAAAATTCAATTCCGTACTTCTTCATACAAGGAACCATACCCATCGTATGACCGGGAACATCTGTCATTTTGGAGCCGATTGTATGAGTTCCAAACCTTTCGTCAAGCCTTTTTGATATGGACAATCCGTACTCAAAAAGCGTCCTGTTCATAAGCTCTGTATGTGAAGTAAACGGAAGCCCATGCCATGATATAATCCCGTCCTTTATTGCCTTTTCGAGCCTTCCGTCCGTATCCCTTTTCAGCCCCTCACTTACCAGCCATGAACCGACTGTCCAAATAAACGGTGTGTCGGTATCTTTTAATTTATATCCAGTTTCTATGGCACTTGGTATAAAATTGTTCAGATACTTATCAACCACATTTTTTGCATAATCGGTAAACCCGATGTCCAAATGCGTTTTAAAAGCCACTAAAACCTCTTTAATCATAACAGTTTTACCTTCTTTCCTAAAATTCCCATATAACAGGCTTATTTTCATACCACGCAAGCATATTATTTACCAATAAATTCCAGCTCTGAAATCCGGGGTTATTTACACCCTCGCCTGTATCGGGGTGATAGTATTCGTGAAACGAGCCGTTTTCAAGCAAATCCCTTCCAAAAAGATTTACCGTTTTCTCGACTAATTCCTTGGCATCATCATAAAAACCGTAATTCAAAAGCCCCCTAAAGCACATATAATTGGATATTCCCCAAATAGGTCCAAGCCAGCAGGAGGGATTTCCCGATTTCTCTATCGTATACATTTTTTCAAGCTTGGAAAGCGTGCGTACACCATATTTGGCGCAGAAGGTACGCTCATTTTTTAAATTTTCGCCCACTACTCTTTCTGCTTTGCTTTTATCTGCAATGCCTGCCCAAAGTGCCATAAACCCACTCCAAACATCTATCCTTTGAATTAAAGAGTGCCAGCTTCTCGGCATACCGCTATGCACATCAAATTCTCTTTCAAGCGGCAAAAGATTTAGGTCTGCACTAAAATAAAATCCGCACTTTTCATCCCACAAATGCTCATTTATTGACTCTTTAAGCTTTTGCGCTTCACTTTTATAGTCATACGCTTTCTTACCAACAAGTCCGCCTATATACTCCATTGCAAGCAATTCCTTATACATCATACAGTTAAGGTAAATTGAGGCAGAACTCTTATATGGACGGTAATATGTACACGGGTCATTGTCCACACCGATTGCCCAGTCATTTATCCAAAAGAATAAACCCGTTTCAGTATGTTTACAGCTTTTTAGATAGTACCCTATATAGAGTTCTATTTTGTCCCAAATAGGAACAAGCCAGTCACTATTGCCATTTTCTCTTATTATAAAGGCTATATGCTGAGCAAAGCACGGTTTATGGATATTAGTTTCCTCTTGTCTAAAAATACTTATGGGTCTGTCGGCATAAATTGAAATCGGCGTCCTGCCGTTTGCTTTCATATGGTCAACAAAATTATAGATACAACCTTTTTCATATTCGAAAACATCTGTACCATCATCACTATTATACGACATTATCTGCCTTATGGCAACATCGGTAAGCCAACTGTCCCAATCCCATAACGACGTCAAATAACTGTTGCTTCCGGGAACTATAAAAGGGAATTTTAGTTGTCCCATAGGCTGTCTTGTAGTCTTCTTATAGTTATTTTTTGAATACTCTCTTATTATATCTATATATTCTTGCACGCAACTACCCTCTCTATCTCATATAAAAAGAAAATTTTATATCCTTTTCAGCTAATCGATACTTCTCATCAAGCTGTGGCCCACAGGAATTTGAGCCAAGTCCCGAATTTTTATAGTCAATTCTGACAATGGTTGAATCCGATTTTACAAGTTCGTCAATATGCCGTGAATCCATAAGCATTTTTGATGTGTAATGTGAGACATTTATATCCATTTCTGTTTCAGAAGCAAAATAAAGCCCATTTCTTATATCCAAAATCTTCACGCGAGTGTGATTTCCATGCTCTTGCGGCATTACATAATTTACATATTCACTGTCAGCATCGCTTCCATAAAAGTCAATCATTGAGGCATGGTGCATATCTATATAATTCTCATACGGCCCCATTCCGAAATATCTGAATTTTGAGTTATCATACGGCGTATATATTTCAAAACCCAGACGAGGAAGCCATATACATTTTTCTTTTACATTTCCTGAAAGCTCCGCCTTAACAGTTCCGTCAGCAAAAACTGTATATTTAACCGTATATTTGAAATATGGCGTCCTTGACACTCCTGCCAGACTTCCCAAAACGGTTACTGAATTTTTGTCCGTAATGCAGGAATACACTTTATCAAACTGTCTGTCTAAATTTTCGCCTTCCCAAATATTTTTCCAATACCATTTATTCTTTATATTTCTTTCATTGTCAATCGGTGCACGCATTGCAGTAATCCGAATGGGTGCTGTAAGCTGTTCCTTTCCATTTTTTAACATACTTACAAATGTCCCCAAATCTTTTGAAAAGCAATATTTAAAGTTCTCACCTTCAAATACTATAAAGCTGTCATCCTCACTCGTTTTTGCAGGAATTGTGCAAAATTCATTTTTTACAATTTTAACATTTACTTCAAGTTGCTTTTGTGCAACACAATATCCTGTTTTATCAATAAGATAACACTCTATAAATGCTCCTAATTTTGCGTTCTGCGGTAAATTTACCTTTATTTTCGTTGTTTTCTTCGGTGCCAAGTCAAGCGTTAATTTCTTTCTTTCAATAATTTCGCCATCAACTTTTATCTGATAGATGAACTCATATTCACAAAGATTTGTAAAGTCATATCTGTTCAGCACTTCAATGCTATCGCCTGCAAGCGTGCAATCCATATATTGATATGCCGCTTTGATTTCGAGCGAGCCGGCTTTTAGCGTTCTGTCGTGGAAAACCATTCCGTCACAGCAGAAATTATCATCATTTGTCATTTCATTTCCAAAGTCCCCGCCATATTTGGGAACACCATTAACAATCACGGTATGATCCGCCCATTCCCAAATACACCCGCCTATTAACTTTGGATACCTATATATAATATTCCAATAATCAAACACATCACCGGGACCGTTTCCCATAGCGTGTGAATATTCGCACAGGAAATACGGCTGTTTATACTCAGGATTCTTTGCTTTTTCCTCCATACCTTCCTTTGATTCATACATTCTTGAATAGAGGTCTGTGCGGGTTCTGTAATAGGTTGTGTCAGCACCGTAAAAATCAGACATTTCAGATTCTTTTGACGCATCCTCTGCATGTATGAGTCTTTTTTTATCTTTTCCTCTAAGATACTCTATCATCGCCATATGATTATCCCCATGCCCGCTCTCATTTCCTGTTGACCAGGAAAAAATGCAGGTATGGTTTTTATCACGGTTATATGCCCTTACCATTCTCTCAACAAAGGCGTCTTTAAACTCAGGATTTGAGCAAGGCCATACAGGATTATTAAAGCAGTCATAGCCGCAACCTCCTGCTTCACGGTTTACTGCGCCATGAGTTTCTAAATCCGTTTCCAGCATAACATAAAATCCCATTTCATCACACATATCCAAAAATTTTGGAGTTGGAGGATAATGCGATGTACGGATTGTATTTATATTGAGTTTCTTCATAAGTTCAAGGTCTTGCCTTATTTCCTCATCTGTCATACTCCAACCGTTTTCAGGGTGCGTATCATGGTGATTTACTCCCTTTAATTTGACTTCTTGACCATTGACTAAAAATTCATATTGTTCACCGATTTCATAAGTAACAAAACCAATTTTTTGAACTATTACTTCGTCTTTATACTCAAATTTTATCTCATACAAATACGGTTTTTCGGCATTCCAATAAATCGGATTTTCTACTGTAAATACCGCTTTTTTTTCAACTTCTTTTGAGCTTATAAAATTGCCCTCCGCATCAAAAAGCGATGCCTTTGCACTGCCGTCTATGTCTATATTTATCATATTTTTATCGGTTGTAATCTCAATATCCTTTATATGCCCAACCGGACGTGAAAGAAGATATACATCTCTGAAAATTCCGTTAAAACGAAGGCTGTCCTGATCCTCAAGATAGCTTCCCACACACCATTTTCGCACCTTTACAACTACCGTATTACTGCCTGCTTTAACAAAATCCGTAATCCTGAATTCCGACTGCAAGTGGCTTCCCATTGAATATCCAACATATTCTTCATTTATATATAGTTCAAAAAAACTTGCAACGCCTTCAAAAACTATGTATGTTTCTCTATTGACATTTTCTGCGGTAAATGTACATCTGTATACTCCCATCGGGTTTTTTGCGGGAACAAAAGGCGGGTCATAAGGAAACGGATATGCTACATTTGCATAGTTAGGGCTTTCATAACCTCTTACCTGCCAGCAGGAAGGTACATCGATTTTTCCCCAATCCTTTTCGATATATTTTTCTTCAAAATCCGCATCATAGAATTTAAAATCCCATTCGCCATTTAGCATAACACAGTTATTTGGCATATAATATGCCCTTTGCGGTTCTCTATTTTTACTTAAATTTGATAAATCTTCATAAACTCTCATTGCTAATTCTCCATTTTAAATATATAGCGGAGCGAAATTCGCTCCGCCTTTTACCGTTTTACTGCTTAATTACAATTATCTCCTGCGGCGAACGGCTTCTGTATCTCATAATCACAACCGTGTATTTTCCGTTTCCCTCATAATACGGAATATCTTCAATATCACCAACATATACCTTTCCGCTGCCATTCAAGGTCGGGTCATAAACGGCTATATTGGTAGCCTGTATAACTCTGTATTCCTCTGATGTCGTATCATCATTTTTCCATGATGTTGTTTTTGGAAGTGATATATTTGAGCCTGAATTTGTTACATCGGCAGTCCAGATTTTTAAGAACTTTCCATCTCTGTCGCGGACATATCCGCAGTAATACATATCATAATTGCCCTCATTGTTGGTTACGCCGTTTGCACCGCTCGGCTGATTGTATGTACCAATAGTAGCACCCGTTGAATCCTTTTGAAATACTACCTGAACATTATATATCGCTCCATTATAGTAAGCAAATCTTACAACATCTCCCTTTGACAAACCATCAAGATTGCTTTTATCAAATTCCTCGTATGTACGATAAGTCTTTTCAACACCGCCTTCAATTCCCCTAACTTCTTTTACTATTTCCTGTGAATTTTCATCATAAACATCTAGTATTTTATCTATAAGAAACAACTTGTTGTCATGATTAATTTCTGCATAAGATGCCTGTTCTTTCCAAACAACAACCAGATTGGCGTACATTGAATTTCCCTGTGTTTGAAAAGCCATAACATTCGAGTTTTTACCTGCTGTAAGCAAAGATTTGCCTCCGGAACTATACATATCATAATTCCCGAGCAGACTTGCATCTTCCGGTAAAACAAACACCTTCGCAGAAGCTGATAACACAAACTGCTTTGCTAAAATGCCATCCGACGAAAACAAAACTCCTGATGTGGTTTTGCTCTTTTCAAGGCACGACCTTAATGAGTCTTCTGACTCTATTCCCTTATTGTATTTAGGAGTGTCTATATTTTTAATCTGACCATCATCATTTAAAATATATCGCACCGGATAATATCCTGTCTGGAAACCTTTTACGCTTACTGCATTTAGTGCA
>JAIKVQ010000056.1 GCA_024685565.1 Bacillota bacterium | reverse complement strand
GGCTTTAAATCTTCCGTTGGGTTACTTATATGTACTATTCCTGCAAAGTTTACCACGGTATCGTAGTTATTAAAATTCTTTTTCATCCATTTGTAATTTCGAGAAGAAACAATTTCAGCGTAGTATTTTTCTGGATACTTTTTTATCCATTCATAAAAGTGAATACCAATATAGCTGTTATCTCCGATTATTAATATTTTTTTCATTATAGCTCTCCCAAAAATAAAAAAATGCGCCAACCGAAGCTGACGCATAAAAAACGCAAACCTCGATTGTCGCCAAACAAATCAAACAAGATGGGATAACTAATTACAGATAACCTAAGTTTTAAGTTTGCGTTTTTTGACAAACTCAGATACTTAGATTACCCCTAAAAAAGGTATAGTATTCCCCATAAAACGAAAATATCCCATATTTAATTGTTTAATTTATTTGTCAGTATAAATATACCATAATACAAGTATTTTTGCAAGAGTTTTGATCAAAATTCTTCCTACTTTTTTGCGCCAAAAGTAGCAAAAGCGTTGGGGGATTCGATTTCCCCCAAACCCCTTAAAACGACCAAAGGGGACTTTCGTCCCCTTGTGGAATCCCCTTATGCACCTTTTGGTACTTTGCGGCAAGGCAAAGTACATATAATTCTAATATTGAAAAGTAGATATAAAACAAAAAAGCAGTTGCAGAATAAGCAGCTGCTTTTAAACCCAATCAGTTTTCACTTACATAAACTGTGGTTTTAAGCGGAACGTATGACACAAGCCAATTTATATTATCGGGGCGCACACGCACACAGCCGTGTGAGTTTTTAACGCCGACGGTGTTATTATAATTGCTTCCGTCAAACTTTAAAAGTGTTGAATGAATGGCGTATCCGCCGTGAAACCGCATTATGGGTCCCACATAAAAATCGTCGTATGTCCACCTTTGCTCGCGGGATATGTACTTAAAAACACCCGTTATTGTAGGTGAGTCGGACGCGCCTATTGAGCATTTACAGGAATAAATCTCACGCCAGTTTTTATCCTTTCCGAGAAATACATAAACGGTGTATTTTGACTTATTTACCCAGATAAGATACTGCGTATCCGAGGGCAAGTCCTTGCTGTTTACGCGTTTTTCCGAGGCAAGCTCATTTTCGGGCAAATCGGCATATACCGACATTGCAGAGCCGTCTGTGTCCGATTTAAAGGTAAAGCCGAGAACTTTGCAAACTTCTTCGGCAGGTGCGTAAACAATATCGCCTACTAAGAACGGAGAAGCTGAAAGTTCAGTATCTTCGTGATTAAAATTGGCATTTGTGCTGTCTAAATGCATTGATACAATATTTTTTCCGTAGGTTATTGTAATCTGATTTTCCTCATTAACCGAAAAATCGTTTGCACCCAAATGCGACAAAAATTCCTTTATCGGGAGCATAAGAGTTTTATTTTCAAATACGGGGAATGAAGAAAGGTCAATTCCATTTGAAAATACATATAAATTTACAAGATTTATGGTTTTTTCTTCAGTTTCTGTATGGTTATCTTCATCAGTTTTGGCTTCATCTTCATTGATTTCGGTAATTTCTGTATCATTTTCTATAGTTTTCAAAACATCTTCGCCCTCAGCAAATGCAAAAGGCTGTATCATAAGTGAAAGAATTAAAGCAAAAACAATTTTTTTCATATAATCCTCCTAATAAACAGGAAAATTATACCATTTATTATACAAACAATCAAGCAAAAAATAAAAAAAGAGTGCGACGTTATTCGTACAAAACAATCGCACTTTCTAATATTTCGGTAATTTCCGCAAGGCTTGTTGCAGAAAAGACGCGATTTTTTAAATTGTTTGCATTTTTTAGACCTTTTACGTACCAGGCAATATGCTTTCTTGCCTCCAAAACGCCGATATGCTCGCCCTTATCTATACATAGCATATTTGCATGAATAAGCGCGGTTTTTAGCCGTTCTGTTTCGGCTGGGTAATTGCTCACTGTACCATTTTTAAAAAGCTCCTTTATTTCCCTGAAAATAAATGGATTTCCTAAAGCGCCTCTTCCTACCATAACCCCGTCACAGCCTGTTATATCGAGCATATTTCTGGCATCTTGGGGCGTAAATATATCGCCGTTTCCGATAACGGGAATTTTGACTGCATTTTTCACCTCTTTAATTGCGCCAAGGTCGGCTTTTCCCGAATAAAGCTGCTCCTTTGTCCTTGCGTGAAGAGTCAGGCTATCCGCACCGTTTGCCTCCAAAACTTTTGCAAATTCTGAGCAGGTATTGCTGTCCCAGCCTTTGCGGAACTTTACAGTCACGGGAATATTTACGGCATCTTTTACAGCCCGTACAATTTTTCCTGCTAAGCGCGGGTTTTTCATAAGTGCCGCGCCGTCGCCATTTCCTGCGATTTTCGGCATAGGACAACCCATATTTATATCTATGGAAAAAGCGCCTGCTTCCTCAAGCTGCGGTGCGACCTCTGCCATAATTTCGGAATCGGAGCCGAAAAATTGTATTGCGCAAGGTTTTTCTTCGTTGGAAATCGTCATAAGCGAGGCGGTCTTCTTGCTTTTATAGTAAAGTCCCTTTGCGCTTACCATTTCGGTTGTTACAAAATCTGCACCAAAGCTTTTGCAGATTTTACGGAAAGCGCTGTCGGTAACACCTGCCATAGGTGCAAGACATACTTGCGCCGTCATAATATCAAACTCCCAATTTGGTAAAAGAGGGTGGAAACTATCCACGCAAGTCCTAATTGCATACCTATCGCCAAAAATGTATGTGTTCGGGAATTTGTTTCACGGCGTATCGTTGCAATCGTTGCAATACAGGGCACATACAAAAGGCAGAAAAGCATCATAGAATATGCATTCAATGCGGTAAATCCGCTGTTTGTAAGAAGTTCTCCGAGAGATAACATGCCGTGCGGTGAGGAAATGTTTGAAATTCCGTAAAGTACAGCCATACTTGATACAACTACTTCCTTTGCCGCAATTCCCGATATAAGCGCAACCACAATCTGCCAGTATCCGAGTCCTGCAGGAGTCATTATCGGCACAAGCCATTTTCCTATTTGAGCGGCAAAGCTCTGCGACATATCGGCAGTTTTTCCGCCAAAGTCGAAATTCAATATAAACCACAGAACAATTGAGGCAAGGAAAATGGTTGTTCCTGCCTTTGTCAGATAATCACGCACTTTTTCCCAAACATATATCATTATTGTCCGTGCATTCGGCGTTTTGTATTCGGGAAGTTCTATCAAAAGGTCAGCAGTATTGTTCTTTTTGTCAATTTTTGATATTAAGAATGCAATCAAAAGTGCCGTTAAAAAGCCGATCAGGTACATGGAATATGCGTAAATCACCGCAAACTTACCAAAGAATATTTTTGAAAACATTACATAAATCGGAAGTCTTGCGCTGCAGGACATAAACGGCGTAATTAAAATGGTACGCAGTTTATCGTGTCGGTTTTCTAAAGACCTTGACGCCATAATTGCGGGTACGGTACAGCCAAAGCCTAAAAGCATAGGTATGAATGCACGTCCAGAAAGCCCGAGTTTTCCCATAATTCCGTCCATGACGTATGCCACACGTGCCATATATCCGCTGTCCTCCAAAAAGGCAAGGGTAAGGAACAGTATGAAAATATTTGGAAGAAAGGTCAGAACACTTCCGACGCCTGCAATAATTCCGTCAACTATTAGTGAAATAAGCATTTCGCTCGTGTTTATTGAGGAAAGGGCAAGACTTGCGCTATATGAAAAACTTTCAAGCCAGTTTTCAAAAAAGCCTTTCAGAAAATCGCCTATAGTGAAGGTTAAGAAAAAGACGCATGCCATAACGGCGAGGAAAATCGGCACGCCCCAAAAACGGTGGGTTAAAACGCTGTCAATTTTGTCGGTAAATGCGCTTTTTTCCTCTTTATTTACAAGAGTTTCGTCAATTATTTCCTGTATAAAATCATATTTTTCGTTTATTATCTGCGTTTCATAACTTCTGTCCAAAATTCCCGAAAGGTCAAGCGGGTACTGCTTCATTATAGTTTCGTCCTGCTCGAGCGTCTTTATGGCACACCAGCGCAGGTTCTTGATTTTGGGATATTTTCTTTTGAGCATCGCAGATACGAGGTCAATTTTTTCCTCTAAAGCATCAGAATAGACCATTACATATTTGTGATGCTTTGAGGTCAGACGTACGTTTATGTCATTCTCGCCATCAGTAAATTCAAGGTGGGGCATTTCATGGTGGTGATGCTCGGTTAAGTCGTGAGGTCTGCCTGCGTGATGTTCAGCCGCGTGCATTAAAATATCAAGTCCCGTCCGCTTTCTTGCACTCACGGGAATTACGGGAATACCAAGCATTTCTGGAAGACGGTGCATATCTATTTCCATACCGCGTTCCTCTACAATATCCATCATATTGAGAGCAAGAATGACAGGTTTTCCGAGTTCTATAAGCTGTAAGGTAAGGTATAAATTCCGCTCTAAGCTCGAAGCATCAGCAACATCAATGATAACGTCGACATTTTCGCCCATTATGTATTCTCTTGCAAGAGTTTCCTCCATAGTATATGACGTAAGCGAATAAAGCCCGGGAAGATCGATAAGATTAAAGGTATGACCGTGATAATTCATCTTTCCCTCAATTTTTTCAACCGTAACTCCCGGCCAGTTTGCAACTTTTAAGTTTGCACCAGTATATGCATTAAAAAGCGTAGTTTTTCCGCAATTTGGGTTTCCTATAAACGCAATATTAAGCTCTGACATTCTAATCCTCCAAAATTATACCGTCACAAAATCTCTTGCCGACAGCAAACCGCGTCCCGCGTACCTTTATAATCATAGGACCCGACGGTTTTTTATTCAAAACAGCTATCTTGGTACCATGCGTCATACCCAGCATTTGGAGCCGTCTTTTAACTTTAAGGTCAAGCTCGATTTTTTCGATTGTATGAAAAGAATTCTTTTTAGCCTTTGATAGTTTCAAAATAATAGTCTCCTTTTGCAAAAGTTATGAACTGACAGGATATACTTTAGCATTTTTTGCTTATTTTGTCAATTACAGCTGAGATTATTTTATGTAAAATGTGTAATCATAAGTATGGGGATTTAATTGACAAGAGGGTAAAAATATTGTATTATAACAGTAATGTGAGGTGATTATATGAAGATTTTGTATGTTGCATCTGAGGCAGCACCTTTCGTAAAGACGGGAGGACTTGGCGATGTTGCAGGCTCTCTGCCCATAGTTTTAAAGCAAAAAGGCGAAGATGTAAGGGTGATATTGCCTCTTTATCGGTGTATTGACTCAAAATACAGGCAGAATATGAATTATATAACCAACATTTACATTGATATTGGCTGGAGAAAACAATATTGTGGAGTATTCTCTATGGAATACAAAGGGACTACCTATTATTTTGTTGATAATGAATACTACTTCGGCGGAGACAAACCGTATGATTTTATACATCTGGACTGTGAGAAATTCATTTTCTTTTCAAAAGCGGTCTTATCTCTTTTACCGACACTTGATTTCCGTCCTGATGTCATAAATTGCAACGACTGGCAGACTGCGCCCATACCCGTATTTTTAGACACGTTCTACGACAATCCGTTCTATCGCGGGATAAAGACGGTTATGACAATCCACAACCTGAAATTCCAGGGACGCTGGGATTTGGAAAAAATCAAGGACGCTATGGCAGTCGGAGATTATTATTTCACAAGCGATAAACTTGAGTATTATAAAGACGCAAATCTGCTAAAAGGCGGACTTGTTTACGCAAATAAAATTTCCACCGTTTCGGAGACTTATGCAAAGGAGATAATGTCACCTGAATACGGCGAAGGTCTTGACGGACTCCTGCGCGCAAGGGCGGGAGACACTGTCGGCATAGTAAACGGCATTTCGGACGATTGGAATCCCGAAACCGATAATATGATTTATAACAAGTATTCCATTAACACCTTAGAGAACAAAAAAGCTAACAAAACAGCACTTCAAAAGGAACTGAATTTGGAGATAAATCCTGATAAATTTATGGTGGGAATTGTATCAAGGCTTACCGACCAAAAGGGATTTGACCTTATTTCCTGCGTTATGGAGCGACTTTTGGAGGGCGGTTACCAGATTGTAGTTCTCGGTACGGGCGATGAAAATTATGAAAATATGTTCCGCTATTTTGCGGGTAAATTCCCCGACAGAATGTCGGCAAATATATATTTTTCAAATGAGCTTTCGCATAAAATTTATGCGGCATGCGATGCATTTTTGATGCCGTCAAGGTTTGAACCCTGCGGTCTTTCACAAATTATCGCTATGCGTTACGGCACCCTGCCTATCGTACGCGAAACGGGCGGATTAAAGGATACTGTAAAGGCTTATAACGAGTTTACAGGCGAGGGAACAGGCTTTTCTTTCGGTGACTATAATGCTGAAAATATGTATCACGTAATAAATTATGCTATGCGTACCTTTTATGACCATCCCAAAGCCTGGGTAAAACTTATGGAAAATGCGATGAAACAGGATTTTTCATGGTCGGTTTCTGCAGAAAAATATCTCGATATGTACAGGAGTATAACGGGAATAAAGAAAGAGCCTGAAAAGACGGTAAAGCCGAAAAAAGCCTCCAATAAGACGACAACCAAAAAAGCACCGAAGAAAAAAACTTCAACCTTTGAGAAGACGATAACGGCAGATAAAGACGCATCGGAGACTGCATGGGCAAGGGAAACATCTTCAAAAGATGAAACGGTTATAAAAAATCTTACCGAAAAGGAAAAAGAGGAGCGTCTCAAACAGTTGAAAGAGGAGATTGAAAAAACTGCTCCGAAAGCTCCTCAAGGTAATAAAAAAGTTAATAAGAAGTCAGGAAAGGAACAACGCAGTAATGGGAAAAAGTAGATTAACAGCGAAGGAAGCAGCACTTAAAAAGGAAATTGAAGGTAAGATTGAGCGTCATTTCGGAAAAACTATTGAAGACGCAACACCCAAAATGATTTATACAGCCTGCGCACTGGCGGCAAGAGATGAGATAATGGCACGCTGGGCAGTTTCTCATAAGGAAGTAAAAAAGGAAGGCTCGAAAAAGCTTTATTATCTGTCCTTTGAATTTTTGATGGGACGTCTTTTTGCAAGTAATGTATTAAACCTTATGCAAACTGAAGAGTATACTAATGCTGTATCGGCGCTTGGCTATGACATATCCGAGATTGCAGAAATTGAAAATGATGCAGGACTCGGAAACGGTGGATTGGGAAGACTTGCCGCCTGCTTTATGGATTCCTTGACGACATTGGATTTACCTGCATACGGATGTACAATAAGATATGAATACGGACTCTTCCGTCAGAGAATAGTAGACGGATTCCAGACCGAGCTTCCCGATACATGGCTGGAAAACGGAAATGCATGGGAAATTGCAAGACCTGAAGAGGCGGTATCGGTAAAATTCGGCGGTAAGGTTCATACCGACTGGAATGACGGACATTTTTCTTTCCGTTACGAAAATGCACATACTATAACGGCGGTTCCTTATGATGTTCCGCTTGTGGGATATGATTCAAAAATCGTAAATAAACTGCGCCTTTGGTCGGCAAAAGCCCCCGATGTTATGGATATGCAGGCATTTAACAGCGGTGATTATATACGCTCGACTGAGGAACGTCAGCTTGCCGAACTGATTTCAAAGGTTTTGTATCCTGAGGATAATCATACCGAGGGTAAGGAACTTAGGTTAAAACAGCAGTATTTCTTGGTTTCTGCAACGCTTCAGTGGATACTGCGCGAATACGAGGACAGATACGGTTATGACTGGAAAAATTTGCCAGACAAGGCGGTAATCCATATTAACGATACGCACCCGACTCTTGCAATACCTGAGCTTATGCGTCTTTTAGTAGATGAAAAGGGACTCGGCTGGGACGAGGCTTGGGACATAACAAGGCGTACATTTGCGTACACAAATCATACGGTAATGAGTGAGGCCTTGGAAAAATGGCCTCTGGATATGTTTGAACGCATTCTGCCGAGAATATCTATGATTGTGCAGGAAATTAACAGACGTCTTATGGAAAATCTGCAAATGGTTTACCCTGATGATTGGGGCAAGCAAAAGTGGATGGCGATTATTTCGGATAATCAGGTATTTATGGCAAATCTGTGCTTAGCAACCTGTTTTGCCGTAAACGGCGTTTCGGCACTGCATACAAAGATACTGACAAGCGATATTTTTGCGGACTATTACAGGCTCGATACCAAAAGGTTCCACGCAATTACGAACGGAATTACATTTAGGCGCTGGATTGCAAACTGCAACCCTGAGCTTACCGCACTCATTTCGTCTAAAATAGGAAACAGCTGGATTAAGGATTATACAAAGCTTGAGGGAATAAAAAAATATGCAGATGATGCAGAATTTCAGAAGAAATTTGCGGAAATTAAGCACAATAATAAGGTGCGTCTTGCAAAATACATCAAAGATCATAACGGCATAGATGTAAATCCCGACTCTATTTTTGACGTACAGGCAAAGCGCTTGCATGAATATAAGCGTCAGCTTATGAATGTTTTGCATATTCTTGCACAGTATAATATGTTGCTTGAAAATCCCGATAAGCCGTTTACACCGAAAACATATATTTTTGGTGCTAAAGCAGCGCCAGGATATAAGCGTGCAAAACTTATCATAAAACTTATTAACTCAGTTGCTGATATGATAAATAACGACGCAAGAATAGACGGTAAAATCAAGGTTGTATTCATTGAGAATTACGGTGTTTCCATAGCAGAACTGCTTGTAACGGCAGCAGACGTTTCCGAACAGATTTCAACGGCAGGAAAAGAAGCGTCAGGTACGGGAAATATGAAGTTTATGTTAAACGGAGCCGTGACCTGCGGAACTTTAGACGGTGCAAATGTTGAAATGCTTGAACAGGTTGGAGCGGATAACATATACATCTTCGGTCTTAAAGCTGATGAAGTTGCCGCACGCCTGAAATTCAACAATTCTGATGAGGTTAAGACTATTTATTCCACCAATCAGGTGCTCAGAAAGGCACTGGAACAGCTTATTTCAGGTGAAATTGAGCCTGAAAATACCCAGATTTTCCGCGACCTTTATCAAACCCTGCTCTTCGGTGATTACGGATATCCTGACACATATATGGTTATCCGTGATTTTGAGGCGTACTGCAATATTCAGGATAAGATTTCGGAGGATTATAATAATAAGTCCAAGTGGTGGCATATGGCAATAATGAATACAGCATCAAGCGGATATTTCTCATCTGATAGAACTATTGCAGAATATAACGATAAAATTTGGTACTTAAAACCGATTAAATAGGGGTGCTTTAAATGCACCCTTTATCTTTGTGGGAGAAGAAGTATGATAGCAGAACATAATTCGCAGTCGAAAATATACAGAGAACCGTTTGGCGCACAGCCTGCTGGGGGGAAGGCCGTTTTACGCCTTTCGCTTGTTGATGCAGGTATACCTGAATATATCAGGCTCCATACAGATGCATGCGATGAGACACAGGTGTTTGATATGCATTATGTTTTTGAGGCGGCGGGAGTTTACTTTTATGAGGCAGGGCTTACCCTCCCGCAAAAGCCGTGCCTTTTGCGGTATTGGTTTGAGGTGCGCACAGGCGGTGAGACGGTATTTTACGGAAACAATGAAGAAAATCTCGGCGGAATAGGAAGAACATATGATGAAATTCCATATAATAAATTCCAGATAACAGTATACGACGGTGCATATAAAACGCCGAAATGGTGGAGGGAGAGCATATGCTACCAGATTTTTCCCGACAGATTTTTTAACGGGACAAAGGACGGAAAATTTTTAGGCACAAGGCAAGACATAATTAAAAGGAATTGGGGCGAAGCTCCATACTATAAAGCTGACCAGTTTGGCGGGAAGTATCTTGCCAATGACTTTTTTGGCGGGAATCTTTTAGGGATTGAAAAAAAACTCCCTTACCTTAAAAGTCTCGGCATAAGCAGTATATACTTAAATCCAATATTCAGCGCTTTTTCAAATCACCGCTATGATACGGCGGATTATAAGAAAATTGACGAAATGCTTGGAAATGAGAAAGATTTTTCAAGGCTGTGCAAAAAAGCTGAGGATATGGGGATACGCATAATTTTGGACGGAGTCTTTAATCACACCGGAAGTGACAGCATTTACTTTAACAAAAACGGAAATTACAGCGAGCTGGGCGCATATCAGTCAAAAGAATCGCCATATTATAAGTGGTTTAATTTTATGGAATACCCCGAGGTGTATGAAAGCTGGTGGGGGATAGATACGCTCCCACAGGTCAATGAGGCATCATGCGAGTATCAGGACTATATAATAAAAGATAAGGACTCGGTTGTTAGAAGATGGCTTAAAAAGGGCGCTTGCGGATGGAGGATAGACGTGGTTGACGAGCTTCCCGGCTTTTTCGTAAAGTTATTGCGAAAAGCGGTAAAAGAGGAAAATCCCGACGCGGTAATAATAGGCGAAGTATGGGAGGATGCATCAAACAAGGTTTCCTATAATGAGCTAAGGGAATACTTTTACGGTGATGAGCTTGACTCTGTTATGAATTACCCTTTGAAGAACGCAATGGTGGATTTTGCGCTTTGCAGAATGGATGCTAAGGAGTTTGACAGACGTATAATGAGTCTTAAGGAAAACTATCCGCGTCCCTCATTTTACGCTGCTTTGAATTTTCTTTCCACTCATGATACCGCAAGGATTTTGACGGTTATGGGAGGAAAGGAATACCAATCAAAAGATGAGCAGGCTTTGGCAAAACTTTGCGGAGAGGATTACAGAAGGGCGGAGGAGAGGCTTAAATGCCTTGTAACAATGCAGTTTACACTTCCCGGAGTACCCACCGTGTTTTACGGTGATGAGGCAGGATGCGAGGGATTTGCCGACCCGTTCTGCAGAGGGTGTTACCCTTGGGGAAATGAAAATCATAGTATTTTGGAGCATTACAAATACGCAATTGCATTAAGAAATGAAAATGATGTTTTGAAAAACGGCGAATTTGAAACGGTATATAAATACGAAAACTGTTATGGATTTATAAGATTTGACAAAAGAAGTAAAATCATAGTGCTTGTGAACTTTGGGGAAGATACCGAAATACGCCTTGATGTAGCGAGGTATGGCGTTTTCTCTTTGAGACAGGCAAACGGAGAAGAATGTCATTCGGCGGACGGTATATTCTGCATAAAAATGCCGAAAAATTGTGCAAAAGTACTCTTTTCGCAATAAAAAAATACGCATTTGATGATAAATTTTACCAAATGCGTATTTTTTAATATAAATGTCTTGACAGGGGGAAAAATCTAAGCTATAATCTAAAGCATACTAAGTAGATAGGTATTATAAGAAAAGAGGAAGAGCATGAAGATAGTGAAAATACGAAAAAGCGGACGGTATGCCGAACGAATGTGAATGGGGAAACAATTCAATTATATATAAAATAGAAAAGGAGATTATTAAAATGTCAGATAAAAAATATAGCTTTGAAACCCTGCAGGTACACGCAGGTCAGGAAACACCCGATACGGCTACCGACGCAAGAGCCGTACCGATTTATGCAACAGCGTCATATGTTTTTCATAATTCACAACACGCGGCAGACAGATTTGGCTTAAGAGATGCGGGAAATATTTACAGCCGATTAACAAATCCCACGCAGGGAGTTTTTGAAGAAAGAATTGCGGCGTTAGAGGGCGGAGTTGCGGCACTCGGAGTTGCAGCAGGCGCCGCGGCAATCAACTATGTAATACAGGCGCTTGCAAAAGCGGGAGAGCATATTGTAGCCTCGAAAACAATATACGGAGGCACGTACAATCTTCTGGCAAATACACTGCCCTTGACATCGGGAATAACTACGAGCTTTGTAGATCCCGATGTTGAAAATGCGTTTGAAAAGGCGATAGAGCCTAATACCAAGGCAATTTTTATTGAAACACTGGGAAATCCGAACTCAAATATAATAGATATAGAGGCGGTGGCAAAAGTAGCGCATAGCCACGGTATTCCGCTTGTGGTAGATTCAACTTTTGCAACACCTTATCTTGTTCGTCCCATAGAGTACGGTGCAGATATAGTGGTACACAGTGCGACAAAATTTATCGGAGGACACGGTACGGCAATTGGCGGTGTAATAGTGGACGGAGGTACTTTTGACTGGGAAAAATCGGGTAAATATCCATGGATTTCCGAGCCAAATCCTTCATATCACGGTATAAGTTTTGCAAAAGCGGTAGGTGCTGCGGCGTTTGTAACATACATACGTGCAATTCTTTTGAGGGATACAGGCTCTACGCTTTCTCCTTTCCATTCCTTCTTGTTTTTGCAAGGTTTGGAAACATTATCGCTGAGAGTTGAACGCCATACGGAAAATGCCTTAAAAATAGTGGATTATCTGAAAAATCACCTGCAAGTAGAGGCAGTGCATCACCCATCGGTTGAAACTGAGCCGAGCCACAAGCTTTATAAAAAGTATTTCCCGAACGGCGGAGGCTCTATATTTACTTTTGAAATAAAAGGTGATGATAAAACGGCACAAAAATTCATAGATAACCTTAAGATTTTCTCACTTTTGGCAAATGTTGCGGACGTAAAATCCTTGGTAATCCACCCTGCATCTACAACACATTCACAGCTTTCGGAGGAGGAACTTTTAGAACAGGGCATAAAGCCGAATACAATAAGGCTTTCAATAGGAATAGAAAATATAAAAGACCTCATAGAGGCCCTTGATGACGCATTCAATGCGGTGAAATAAAAAAATACCCGAATTATATTCGGGTATTTTTTTTAATTAAATCTTCTAAAGTTATGCCGTCAAAGTATTCGCAGATCATTTTGTAGAGTCCTTCCCAGACCGGAAGAGTTACACAATCAGCACATCTTTTGCACTGATTTGGAGATTGTTCAAGACAGGTGACAGGTGCAAGGTTGCCCTCTGTAACCCGAAGTATTTCTCCAACTGAACATTCACTCGGTTTTTTATTCAGCATATAACCGCCTTGATAGCCTCGGTTTGTTTTTAAAAGTCCTGCGCTGTTTAAAAGCGGAACAATCTGTTCGAGATATTTTTTTGATATATCCTGTCTTTCGGCAATCTCTTTTAAGGAAACATATCTGTCACAGTTGACAGCAAGGTCTGAAAGCATTCTTAAGGCATATCTTCCTTTGGTTGAAATTTTCACAAAATCACTCTCCTTAATAATACTATAATACCATAGATTTTGTAGGTTTTCAACATCTAATTTTATTATTTATAGAAAAGTGCTGTGTTATTTAATTGTGGCGTGCAATTTGTTATATAAAACGCCAAAAAGGTTCTGAATTTCTTGACAAAAGATGCGCATGGAATTATAATATATCTTGTATTATTGTAGTATATTGTGGGGGGCTTAAGTTTTTTTGAAAAATTTGCCTCAATATGGTAGACCAGTATATCCTACTATGAAAAAGGAATTTGCGCTATGAACAAATCGGTTTTAATAGTTGATCCCAACAGCTCAAGGCGTAATGAATTAAGGGAAGTTTTATCGCCTGATTATAATGTTTTTGAGGCAGAAGGAAAGCTTGATGCCGAGAAGCTTATAATGAGCTGTGAGAACGAGTTCTCTGCTTTAATAATAAGCATACTGGAGGGAAGTGACGGACTTGACCTTCTGCAGTTTATGGAGAGTGATGGTTTATACAAGGACTCCCCTGTTCTCGTAATGAATACCGATGAAAGGGATAGTCTTTCGAAAAAGTGCTTTGATCTTGGTGTGTTTGATATAGTTTTATATCCGCTGCACCCTATAATTGTGCGCCACAGAGTTAATGCGGCAACCGAGATATTTGACAGCCGACAAAAGCTTAAACGTATTTTAGAGCAAACGACTGCCGAACTTGAAAAACAGGACAGGTACATAAGTGATACAAATAAAAACATTATTGAGTTTTTGACGGATATAATAGAGGCAAGAAACTTAGAGAGCGGAGAGCATCTCCGCCGTGTTAAGACTTTTTCATATCTTATGTGCGAAGTTGTGGCGGAAAGATACCCGAAATATAACCTGACAGAGGAAGAAATTTCCTATATCGCGTCCGCAAGTGCTATGCACGATATAGGAAAGATTATGATTCCCGATAATATACTGTTAAAACCCCAAAGACTTACGGATAGCGAGTATGAGATTATGAAAACTCACACAACAAAAGGAAGCGAACTTTTGGAAAGTGCGCGAAGCATTATGGGTGATAAATGTACTGATATATGCAAGGAAATTGCACTATATCATCATGAAAGATATGACGGGGGAGGATATCCTTTCGGACTAAAGGGAGATGACATACCTATATCCGCACAAATTGTTTCGATTGCAGATGTTTTTGATGCACTGGTAGCCCAGAGGGTTTATAGAGCATCGCTCGAAAAAGATGAGGCATATAAAATGATTATGGAAGGAAGGTGCGGGGCTTTTTCACCTGATATTTTGGAATGTTTTTCAATACGGTTTTTAAAGATGAAAAAAGAAGCGGTTAAGTGATTAAGGCTGGTGAAAGGTTATATTTATGTATTTAAACCACAATTACAAAATCAGACTTAAGTATATTATACTTATTTTTACAATAGTATTTTTTCTGCTTGCTACACTAATGTTGCTAAACACATATCTTTTGAAAAAATATACGAAGGAGAGTGTACATCTTTCAAAGCTGCACCTCAGGTATTTTGATGCAGAACAGGGTTTTCTGCTGGGATCTGACAACCTTACAGACAATGCTCGCTTGTTCTCGGAAACGGGAGATATTAAATACTTAAACGGATATTTTGATGAGGCGACAAGATATTGCCACAGAGACAAGGCAATTGAGTCATTAAGAGAAATACTTGCCGATGAAAATAAACTGCATCCTATTGATGAGGCGATGAGTGAATCTTTGCATCTTATGGGGAAAGAGTATTATTCTATGAAACTTACGTCGATAGCGTATGATATACCCAGGAGTATGCTTCCTGATGAAGTGGCTGGCGTAGAATTGGAGCCTGAGGATGCAACTCTTACAAAAAATGAGCTAAAGTATAAAGCGCGCGACATTCTTCATGATAAGGAATATATAGATGAGAAAAATCAGATTGTAGGCAGTGCAAAAGTCTTTCTTACCAGCATGGTGCAAACTTCTGAAGAAGAGTATCTTGCAATAAGCCAAAAGAGTGAGTTTTATGCAAAAACCCAAATTTCTGTAATTTTTCTTGCGTTATTCCTGACTTTTGTTATGAACTTCTTCCTTTATGTTTGTATAGTACTCCCTTTGTTACACGCAAGGATTGACATTAAAAAGAGACAGAATATCAATATGCCGAAATTTATTTTGGAAATGGACGCTTTAGGTACGGCATATAATGCGGCAGTAGGCGAAAATATGGAGTTTATGAGGAAACTCGGTATCCAGGCAAAGACAGACCATCTTACGGGATTGGGAAACCGTGCGGCATACGAATCATATACGAAATATCTGCAAAATAACAACAAAGAAGTCATAATGTTTATCTTTGATGTTAACAAAATGCGTGACGTAAATAATACGCAAGGTCATGCGGCAGGCGACGAACTGCTGAAAAAGGTTACCCGGTGTATTTTAGACATTTTTGTGGACCGCAAAATGCAGAATTGTTTCAGAATAGGCGGAGATGAATTTGTGGCATATATTTGCGATCAACCCGAGAGCAAAGCATATGAATACATCGAGGGATTCAAACAACGGCAAAAGGATTACGGTATAAGCGTATCGGTGGGATATGCCTATGCAAAAGACATATCCCAAATCCCGCACGAGAAATTATTTGAAAAATCAGACAAAAAAATGTACGACGATAAGAACAAAAACAGATAAATTTACAAATGTTTTGGAGAAATCGTGATGAAAAGTGCAAAAACAAAATTTATTATTACAACTCTTGTTGTTATTGACTTCATTGTATGCCTTGCAGTATGGCAGATTTTGAGGTCGGTTGTTTTCCCGAATGATTCTACCTTAGGACAGTTAAGGCATATTGCCTTGCTATATGCGACATTTCTGTTTTTCTTTGTTATGTATGATATGTACTCATCAAAACAGGACAAAGTGTTTGCAAGTGCAGTAGCAACAGCATTATCTGTCCTTGCATCATGTATTGTGAGCGTATTCATATCGCATATTTTGAGGTGGGAAACGGGAACATTTACAGTTTGGATAGCTGAAACGGCAGTTCTTGAATTATTTGTTGTTTTATGGCGCACAGTTGCAAGCCTTTTTATAAAACGGTTTGGTGAGAAGAGAAGTGTTTTAATAATAGAAAATGCAAATAATACGAGCCGACTTGCAAGGAAGCTGAAATATGCTTCAAACTATGGCAGGGAATCGTATTATTATATGATTGATGAATCAAATCCACAGGAAATCCGATGTGTTTTGGAACAAAAAATTAAAGAGTACGATTTGATTTTTATTTCTCCGTTTATATCGCCTGAAAACTCCGCGCTTATAATGCGGGAGGCATTTGTTCAGAACAAGAGTATAAGCGTTCTTGCGGATATGGACACAATTTCTACCATGAACGGTAAGATTTACCAGCTTGATGATACACCTGTGCTGGAAAAAAGAGGCATTGTATTAACTAAAATGCAACGCTTTATAAAGCGGAGTCTTGATATAGTTATTTCCTTTTTGCTTCTTGTCATAACTTCTCCTGCATTTTTGATATGTGCTATTGCTATTAAGCTGGATTCTCCGGGCCCCGTAATTTATAAGCAGGCAAGATATACCATAAATAAGCGTGTCTTTTCTGTTTACAAATTCCGGACAATGGTTCAGGACGCTGAAAAGGCAGGCGCACAGCTTGCAGGCGAGAATGACCCGAGAATCACTAAAGCAGGAAAGTTACTCCGCGCCACACGTCTTGACGAACTCCCTCAGCTTATAAATATACTTTGGGGAGATATGTCAATAGTAGGTCCGCGCCCGGAACGTCCCATATTTGCGGACGAGTACTCGAAGAAGGTTGTGAGCTACGATTTGCGTTATTGCGTAAAAGCAGGACTTACAGGATATGCACAGGTCTACGGAAAGTATAATACGCGTGTTTCGGACAAGATATTGATGGATATGATTTACATATTTAACTATTCAATATTGCTTGATATAAAGCTTATATTGCTTACCGTGAAAACGATGTTTATAAAATCTGCAACCGAGGGTGTTGATGAAGATCGGGACACTGTTTTATCTTCGCCTGAAAGAGAGAAGGAAAGGCGTGATAAAACACTTAGACAGTTAGGAGAGGAAAATGAAAATTTCGATTATTATACCCGCTTATAACTGTGAAAAGTTTATAGCAAGGTGCCTTGACTCTCTTTTTTCCCAAAGCGGTGCAGAACTTGATATAATTGTGGTAAATGACGGCTCTTCGGACGGCACTTTGGATATTTTAAACTCTTATCTCCCGCGTATTACGGTAAAAACAATAAAAAACAGCGGAAGCTCTTGCGCACGTAATGAGGGGTTAAAATTTGCAAGCGGCGACTTTATTATGTTTTTAGATGCAGACGATTATCTATCCCAAGATGCAATTCAGACGCTTGTAAACGTATATGAAAAAACAAAGGCTGATGTGATAAAGTTCAGGTACGCTCTTGTATTTCCCAATGGAAGGACAACGATTGAACCCAATCAGTTTGATGAATATGAAATTATAGAAAAAAAAGATTTCAACAAAAGAATATACCCGTATTTTATAAAAGGAATACGCTTAAACAGTGTGTGTACGGTTATGTGCCGCGCAGAACTTTTAAAAGGGTGTGAATTCTGTAGGGATATGAAGGTTTGTGAGGATGGGGTTTTCGCGCTTGAAACATATACAAGGGCGCAGAAGATCGTTTTAATTCCTGATGTTTTATACAATTATTACCAAGGCGGTTCAGGACTTACAGGGAGCGGCGCATCCGTTGCCGAAAAATATAAGTGCAATTTCATTTTTGCAAAAAAGACGATACCGTATCTCAAAAAATGGGGTATGGACGGAATTTTCACAAGATTTATGGTATATATGCGCCCTGTATCTTTAACTTTTGATAAGATAAAACGTACAATAAGGGCAGAACGTGACTGAAAGCGGTGAAACTATGGCATCTGAGGATATAAGAAAGCGTGAAAAAATAAGCTTTGACTGCATTATGGCTTGTCTATATTTTGTGTGCCTGCCTCTAACTGTTATAACCACTCCGTTTGGCTCAATGCTGAAACTTGTGACAATGCCGACGGTTGCAGTCTTGTCGCTGCGGCTGCTTATGGGCAAAAGCAGACTGAGTTTTAACTACATACATTTTGTATATATAATTTATGTCATTTATACCGTTTTTCAGCTTACGATGTTTGCCAGTGAGCGTGCAATAACAACAACGCAGGATATGGTTTTAGGTCTTTTGACTTTTTTGCTGATAAGCCTTCGTGTATATAATCAGAAAGAAAAAGAGCTTCTTGAACGGATTTGGATTTTGGTAGGTGTCATATGTATAGTTGTTGCACTTGCCAGTAATGAAGTAGTAAGTGAGATAGAGGAAAGAGCCATAATCAGAATTTTTGGATTTGAAGAGGATCAAAATCAATTTTGCTCATACTTTATAATGCCGGTTTTAATAAGTATTAAAAGAATTGTAGAAAAGCGCAGATTTATGATTTTCTATTTGTTCCTTATAATTCTTATTATGTATTCGATTTTAAAAACCGGCTCAAGAGGAGGACTTATAGGTGTTGTTTTGGGCGCGTTTGCGTACATAATGATAGGCATAAAGAGCTTTAAAGTCAGAATAGGAATTTGCATTTCAGCAGTTATTTTTGCATTTTTTGTAATACTTGTCGTTTTTCCGCTTATGCCTGAAACTGTGCAGGAGCGTTACAGTATAGAGAGTGTTGCGGAAGACAAAGGAAGCGGAAGATTTGAAATATGGGAGTATCTTATGGAGTATACTCTTGACAAGCCCGAAAGAATTATTAAGGGTTCGGGTGTTTTGTCATCATATCAGATACTGAGCGAAGCCCCCAAACCCTTTAAGAACGGTGTGGCGCATAATACTTTTGTACAGGTTTTCAGCGACCAGGGACTTATCGGCATTATCCTTTTTGCATTTGGGGTTTTTGCCTGTCTTATACGACCGCTCAAAACAGAGAGGGTTTATTCCTGTGCATTCTTTGCGCTTATGGCATTTTCTATGTCGCTTACATTTTATGTATTTAAACCTTATCTTAATATTATGATGATGTGCGCTATGTCCTTTAAGGGACAGCTTCCGGAAGATAGATTAAAAACATTGAGAAATAAGGAGTGATTTTCATGCCATTTTCAATTCAGCGACTTTTGAAGAAAAAGTACTTTGCCCTTGTAATGATCATGCCGCTTATTTTTGGTATGGTGGGCGAAGCATACAATTTTCTCATAAAAAACCGCCAGAAAAGTATGATTGTTGAATTTAATTACCCAGGCTCTGAGAAAGGATTAAATCCTGACGGGAGTGTTTTTGAGATTTCAAATCTAAAATCAGATGAGGTTTTGGACAGGGCAAGAGAATACATGGGTAGCGACAAGTACGGTTACGACAATGAATTTTTAAGATCGCGCATTTTTATAACCCCCAAAATCACAAGCCAATCTCTTGACAGAATAATTTCAAATATTCAAAATGACAAGACTACGGCATATCTTTCCACCACATTCTATGTCTACTACTCACAAAAAAATAAGCTTTCAAAGAATGAATCAACAAGATTTATGGAGAGCCTTGCAAAAGCTTATACTGATTATTGGAGTGAAAAGTATTCGGAGAATAACGATATACTGTCCTATAACGCTGATTCTTACAATTTTGATGATACTGATTACACCGAGATTTACCTTATACTGAATAATAAAGTAAACTCTATGATTGATTATATACGTGCCCACCAGAAGGAGAACCGTGCGTTCTATTCTGAGGAGGAAATGAATCTCGGTATGGCTTTAAAAAAGCTTGAAAGTTTTCGTGATATCAATCTTGAAAAGTTTTATGCAATGATTGTGCAAAATGCTATTTCTAAAGATAATTACGAATACATAAAACGCATTAGGTACCTTCTTGAAAGTAATTCTCTTGAATATTCTAAGCTTAAGGCTGCGTCTGAATGTTCAAAGAAATCTATTGAGGAATATGATAGGAAAATAAGTTCTGTTGCGTTTGTTCCGTCAATAGATTCCAAGAATAACTATTATATGAGCCGTACAAAAACAGGGCTTGACGATTTGGCAAAACAATCATATCAGGACGGTGTATCGGCTTATCGTATTCTTCAGAGTATGTCTGAGTACTCTAATCTTTATAATAAGTTTTCAAAGGTAACTAAATCTTCCGAGGAAAATCGCAATATGGCAGACAAGATGGTTTCAGATTTATCGTCGGAACTTGCGGATATATCAAAAGAGATACTTAAAACCGATAACGAATATTTGGAACATAAGACTATGGATTACATGAGCATTCGCTTGCCGGGTAACAATAAAAGAGGCCTTCATCTTGTAGTGAAATTCGGACTTTTAGGGCTTATGCTGGCGCTTGCAATAATTCTCATTGATGAATTTTTTAAGAATAGGGTATTGGAGAATCTTAAGGTATTAAAATCCGCATTTTCTTCTATGTACGTTTCCGGTGAAAAGAGGGGTGAATAGTATGGTTTTGTCTGTCTGGGATTTATTTAAATATCTTTATAAGTGGAAAGCAGTTATTGCGATAGTTACCGTTTTAGCATATTTTGGAGTCGGCAGTTATGTGGAAAAAAAGCAGACATACAGTGCCAAGGTTATCATACAGTATACTGATAGCTGTATAGGACAAGGCAAAACGCTTGACGGTAATACTTTTGACGTAAATGAAATAAAAGCCCCGACCGTTATACTTAATGTTTTAAATGAGCTTGGTTATAGTAAAAAGAAAATTGACTCTGTGCGTGAGCATATTCATATTAATGCAATAACGCCTACATCGGTGAATAACCTGAAGGAATCAAAAGAGAAACTGGGCGAAGAATATCGTTACTTCCCCAAAACATTTACAATTACATATGATGGCAATTCGTCTTTTGAGGAAACAAGGGATATTTTGAACAGTATTGTTGCGAATTATTTCAAGTATTATTCGGAGAAGTATCTTTATATGGCTACTCTGAATGAAATTGATTATAACGTAAACAAAAAGAATTTTGATTATATTGAGCAGGCTGAACAGATACAGGACAACTTAAATCAAACAATAACATCGCTTGAAAATTATGCCAAAGACAGCGGAGGATACCGTTCTCCGACAACGGGCCTCACTTTCGATGATCTGCTTAAAGATTTCAAGCGTATAAATGAGTATGCGCTTCCGCACATTTTTTCCAAGATTTATGAGGGACAGATATCCAAAGATAAGCGGCTGCTTATTGACAAATACACACAGCGTCTGGAACAAAATGAACTGGAAACGGATACACTCCAGAATAAGGCGAAATTAGCGGAAGACCGAATGAATGCTTATGTGGACGCGAATGTTGCAATTCAGGGAGTGACGGAGTATGATAAAACGAATAATTTTTCAAATGTTATTGACGATATAAGGGATTATAGGGAAGATGTGAACGTACAGACAACATATGACGACCTTATGAAAAGCTACACAGATGACAGTATAGCTGCGAGCAGCAAAAAGTTGGACGCGGCGTATTATCAAACGGTCATAGACAAATTTAAAGGTGCAAGGTATGCCAATTCAAACTATGAAGAACTTGAAAAGGAAGTAGAAACAGAAATTGAAAGTCTGCTTTCTTCGCTTGAAGACCTTTATAAAAAAGCAAATATAAATATTTCCAATTATAATGCATATATTCCTGCACTTCATATTAAAAAGCTAAGTGGTGTAGGTTATTACGTAAATTTGAGTGCATCGCTTTATAGGCTGATTGCACTTATTGCGGGTTTTGGTTTATCGTGTGTAGGGGCAATCTCATATGAGGTTGTGAAAAAATATGCGATATACGGAAGAAAAGAAGAAACATTATATTCCGATGAGGAGGAATTTGATAAAGAGGGCGCAGAAGTTTAAATAATGAACGTTTTCCTCTAAAAATCGGTTTTAAAAAATGCAGTATTTTTGATTTGCAGTAACAATTTCTTAAAAGGAGCAGTTTATGCGTGCGGAAGCAACAATAAAGAACTCTTTATGGGGTTTACTTCAACAGTTTATTATTTGCATATTGAGCATTTTCTCAAGAAGTGTTATGATTAATACCATCGGCATTGAGGGAGTAGGACTTAACGGACTTCTTACAAATGTGGTGGCGGTTTTATCCCTTGCGGAAATGGGAATAGGAACTGCAATTATTTTTCATATGTTTAAACCTTTAGCATATCACGATGAAGAAAAAGTCTCAAGCCTTTTAAATTTTTACCGCAGGGTTTATTTAATAATAGCCGTAACAGTTTTTACGGTAGGGCTTTCTATTATGCCTCTTATGCGCTATATAGTACATGATGTTTCATATTCAAACAGTTATGTACTGCGCATTTTCCTGTTATTTCTGATTCAGACATCAAGCTCATATCTTTTTACATACAAAAGAAGCCTGCTGTCGGCAGACCAGAAGCAATATATTATATCAATATTTGACCTGGTTATGAAAATAGTGACAATATTGGGCGGAATTGTTATACTAAAAATGACAAAGGAACTCTCATATTATCTTATTTTTCTTACATTAGCGGGTCTTGTTAATAATATTATGATTTCCATAAAGGTAGATAGAATGTACCCTTATATAAAAAGGAACAAAAATCTGCTTGAACGCTCCGAAAGAAAGTCAATATTTAAAGATGTTAAAAATATATTTATAGGAAGAATGTCGAGTACAATTACAAACTCGACAGATAATATTTTAATTTCCGCACTTGTAGGAACAATAGTGACGGGACTTTATTCAAATTATACAATAATCCTGAACACACTTACCTCAATCATGAACCAGTTTTCGTATGCTATGATGGGAAGTATGGGTAATATGGTTGTTACGGAAACGAGTGAGCATATTGAAAAGGTACTGAAAACTTTAGTGTTTATTATGTTTTTCATAGCCTCTTTTTGCAGTGTGTGTCTGATATGCCTCATTGACCCGTTTATCACGCTTGTTTTTGGCGAGAATCTTCTGCTTGAAAGATATGTCGTATATATATGTATCGGTGTTTTTTACTTTTCTTCAATAAAAATTCCTATCTGGATTATGGTACAGGCGTCGGGGTTGTTTAAGGTTGACAAGTATATAGCCATAGCAGGCTCTACAATAAATCTTGTCGTATCATTTGTACTGGGTAAGATGATAGGTATAGCAGGCATTTTGCTCGGAACAATCTGCACTTATGTAATACAGTATAATCTTAAGGCTGTTATACTCTACAAAAAGATTCTGCATAAAAACTATATGAGAATTATACTGATTACAATGTTTTATTTTATAATAACCTGTGCGGAATGTTTGTTTACCTCATTTTTAGTTATAAAACTGCCTGATATAAATCCGTATTTAAGATTTATAATAAGCGGAATAATTGCGGCATCTGTACCGCTTATTATAAATTGTCTGCTGTTTCGGAACAGACCTGAATTTATTGATTTTAAAAACAGATGTCTTTCAATTTTAGGTGGGAAACTACATAGAAGAAGTGCGTGAGGGATCTTTATGAAGCTTTTATTTGTTTGCAACAATCTTCATATAGGCGGGATACAAAAAGCTCTTGTCAATTTATTAAAGGAAATAGCGGACGCATATGATGTTACGCTTTTTCTGTTTTGTCCCTGCGGAGATTTGATGGAGAGTGTTCCGCAAAATGTCAGGATTATCACGGGGAACCGCCTTACAAGAATTATGGGAATGTCGCAAATTGAAGCAAAGCGAATGGGGACGGCTTGCAGCCTGTGGCGTGCGGTTTGGACGGTTTTAACCAGAATCTTTGGGATACGTTTTTCTTTCGGTGTTCTCACAAGACTGCAGAAAATTCACGAAAGCTATGATATTGCAATATCTTTTTCGCAAAATTCTGGTTTTAAAATGTTTTACGGAGGGTGTAACGAATTTGTTATAAATTCGGTAAATGCAAAAAAAAAGATAACTTTTGTTCATTGTGACTTTAGACATTATTTTGGAAATAACAGATATAACAGA
>JAIKVQ010000033.1 GCA_024685565.1 Bacillota bacterium | reverse complement strand
GAATTTGACTCAAAAAAGGCATCAGAATATACTCTTGAAAAAGCCGTGTATATAGCTTCTTCAAGAGAAGCAACGGTAGAAAAGCCGCTGATTTTGGAAGAACGGTATAATGATTATTTTGAAAAGCATATCGCAGAATATAAAAAGCTGTATGATACGGTAAATATTGAAATAGAGGGCGATGAAGCGGCTGACAGCGGGATCAGATTTGCAAATTACCATACTATGATTTCCGCATCGAGAAACGATTCTGTCCACAGTATTGCCGCAAAGGGCTTAACGGGCGAAATGTATAAGGATTTTGTATGGTGGGACTGTGAGGTTTATCAGCTTCCGTTCTTTATTCATACCTGTCCGAAAGCCGCAAAAATGGCGCTTATGTACCGCGTTAATTTGTTGGAACAGGCAAAGAAAAATGCAAAGAAAGACGGCCGCGACGGTGCAAAATACGCATTTAATTCATCGGTTGTAGGAGATGAACAGGTTCACGCATATATACGGCATCCATTTTATCAGATACATATAAATGCCGATGTTGCATGGGGAATTATCAACTATGTGACAGTTACGGGAGATACTGAATTTTTGAAGGAATACGGATTTAATGTCCTTTCAGAGCTTTGTAAATATTGGAAAAGCAGAGTAGAGCTTATAGGCGGCAGATATGAAATAAAATATGTTACGGGAACGGACGAGCATCACCCGTATGTTGATAATGACGCATATACAAATTATCTCGTCAAATTTGTTTTGGATAAGACAACGGAATATGCCAAGGTTTTGGGATATGAATACGATTTTACAGATATTTCCGAAAAGCTGTATCTGCCTTTGATGCCGAGCGGTCTCATTCCGCAGTTTGACGGTTATTTTGATTTGAGCAGAACGCTTGAGCTTGCAGGCGGAACATCGGCAAAAACGCGTCAGATGAAGGCGTCGGGGCTATATCATAAGAGTCAGGTTATAAAACAGCCTGATGTTATGCTGATATACAGCTATCTGAATATGAAGCCGGAAGGCTCAAATTATGCGCTGAATTGGGATTATTATGAAAAGATGTGTGAATCGTCTTCGTCACTATCCTATGCGCCGCATTCAATTTGTGCGGCGGATAACGGGAGAATGTTATCTGCGTATAATTATCTTATGGAAACGGCATATATGGATATAAATGATATTCATAATTGCACTTGGCAGGGAGTTCATTCAGGATGTCTTGCGGGTGCATGGTACGGCGTGTTCCGGGGTATTGCGGGAATTATATGCAGAGAAAACCATATCGAGATAAATCCGCATATGATACCTTGGTGGAAAAATGTGAAATTTAGTTTTATCTATAAAGGCGGTAAGATCAGCGTTTCCATAACGCAGAACACATATAGCATAAGCTCATGTAAGGATGTGAAATTTATTTTTAAAGGCAGGGAAGTATCTGTGTCTGCAGGGGAAAATGTAAAAATAAATCTTTAAGAGGTAAAAAAGCTATGATAAAAGCGGTAATATTTGATTTAGACGGAGTTATCGTATCAACAGATGATTGTCACTATGAGGCTTGGAAAAAGCTTGCCGATGAGGAGGGCATATATTTTGACAGAAAGATAAATGACCGCCTTCGAGGAGTAAGCCGAATGGCAAGTCTTGAAATTGTGCTCGAAAGAGCGAATAAGGCATATACAGAGGAAGAGAAAGCGAAGCTTGCCAAAAGGAAAAACGGCTATTACAGGGATTTTATAAAAAAACTTACGCCAAACGACATTTTGCCCGGCGTTATGGATAATTTAGAGGAATTAAAGAAAAACGGCATAAAAATCGCAATCGGCTCGTCAAGCAAAAATACGCCGATAATATTAAAGCAAATAGGACTCTGCGGCTATTTTGACGCTGTTTCAGACGGGAATAATATATCAAAATCAAAGCCTGATCCGGAAGTGTTTGTAAAAGCTGCCGAAATGCTTAAAATACCGCCCAAAAACTGCCTTGTGGTAGAAGATGCCGACGCCGGTATTGAAGCA
>JAIKVQ010000027.1 GCA_024685565.1 Bacillota bacterium | reverse complement strand
CGGAGCGGCATCCGGTGGGATTTCCTTTGCGGATGAATTATGTAAAAAGACGGGATATAAGATGATCAAGGAAGCAGTGTCCGGGACAACACTTGTTGATGATTCGAGCGATTCCTACGTGAGCAGGCTCAGGAAGATCAGTGTTGATACGGCAGATCTTCTTGTCTGCCAGCTTTCCACGAATGATGCAACCAATAAAAAGCCATTGGGGGAGGTCGGTGACGGTAAAAAAATCAATGAATTTGACCTAAAGACCGTGGCGGGGGCGCTGGAATATATCATCGCTTATACAAAAGAGAAATGGGAATGTCCTGTACTTTTCTACACAAATCCCCGGTACAACTCGGAGGAGTACCAAAGGATGGTGGAACTTCTTAAAAAGGTTTCGCATAAGTGGAATGTTCCTGTTTTAAACCTTTGGGAAGATGCGGAGTTCAATTCGCATATATACGGGAAACGTGAAGAATACATGGCGGATGCCATTCATCCGACGCTTGCAGGTTACAGGGAATGGTGGCTTCCGTATTTCGAAAAGGCTGTTAAAGAGCTGTTGGGATAAATAATGAAAACCATACGTGTCGTTGCCGCAGTCATCTGCGACGATATGAAAACAAAAAACAGGGTGTTTGCTACTGCAAGAGGATACGGTAAATTCAAGGGCTTGTGGGAGTTCCCGGGCGGAAAGATCGAAGAGGGCGAAACTCCAAAACAAGCACTTGTTCGCGAAATCCGCGAAGAACTTGCATCTGAGATACTGGTTGGAGATCTGATCGATACTGTCGAATACGACTACCCGGATTTTCATCTTTCAATGGATTGCTTCTGGGCGGAGCTTGTTAGCGGAAGCCTTGAACTTAAAGAGGCGGAGGCTGCAAAGTGGCTTACCGGAAATACGCTTTTCTCCGTAGAGTGGCTGCCAGCAGACCTTGAATTTGTGAAGAAGATAGGTGAAGAGATGGAAAAACAGGATTTTAAGTTTGAACGGGACAGGATTTTTCTTGAAAACGACAAGGGTGAAACCATTGCATACGTTGAATTCCCGGAGTTTGACGAGGGCAAGGTGGAGGTTACGCACACGGTGGTTTCCGAAAGCCTGAGAGGCCGGGGGATTGCCGGAAAGCTGATCAGGATGATGGCAGAAAAGCTTATCAAAGAAGGCCGAAAAGCAGAACTCACCTGTTCCTACGCGATAAAATGGTTCAATGAGCACAGAGAATTTGAGGCTGCGCTTATCGACCCCGAAAAAGAATATGAGAAGGTCGGTGCCTCATGTCGAAGACATGACTAAAAATGCACCGACCGACCTGGCGTGATTGCGGAGCAAGCATGCCGATACCTTAGAGCGCGGGTAATTCCTGCGGGCTCCCGAAACACAGGTGATAGAGAGGGCATACTGAAATGAATGAGATTGAAGCAATCAGACAAAGACATTCCGTAAGAAACTACCTCGACAAAAAGATTGAAAAGGAAAAGGTTGACAGGCTGAATGTGCTTATAGACGAGTGCAACAAAGCAGGTAATCTGCATTTTCAGTTTATAGAGGATGCCGGCAAGACGTTTAACAAACTTCTTAACAGGGTGATGGGGCTTGGCACTGCGCCGAGCGTCATTGCATGTGTCGGAAAAGATGATGAGACACTTGATGAAAGAGTTGGATATTTTGGAGAAAAGATCGTGCTTGCCGCACAGAATCTCGGACTGAACACTTGCTGGGCAGGGACGTTCAATCGCAAAAACATAGCGGCGAAGATCAACGACGGCGAAAGACTTGCAATTGTCATTGCCATAGGCTACGGTCAGAATCCCGGCAAGGAGCATAAATCCAAGAAATTTGAGGAAGTCACGGTAATAAACGGAGACAGGACAGACGCATTTGACAAGGGCGTTGAGATGGCACTGCTCGCACCTACCGCGATCAATCAGCAAAAATTCGAGATCGTTTTAAATGCCGACGGAACCGTTACATTTACCGACAAAGGCGGCACCTTAAGCCGCATAGACCTCGGAATTGTCAAGTACCACTATGAAGTCGGCAGCAGGTCGGTAACGGAATAAAAGCGGAAAGTGTCATATAATTCAAATATTTTACAAGGGGTTTCCGGACCTTGATAACGCTAAGGAGGAGTCGACATCTTGGAGGTTTTTGCAAAGATCAGAGGGAAAAAGACGGAAGAGGATCTTCCCGATTTGATTTTGGTAGGAGATAATGAGTAAGACGCTATCGGCGGATAAAAAAAGAAAACTGTTTTACGACTGATTACACCTCGGGACTGTTGTCTTGGGGTGTTTTTGTTGTCCACTTTTTTTTGAGATTTTTGACGAGGCATATGAACTGAATTGTTGTAGGCGCATAAGATTACTCCACAAGATTTAAGGAATATTCATAAATATTCCAAAAAATACGTGGAGCATACAATAAGAAATATTCTTGTATTCTGTCCCACGTTATGATAGACTCATTACTGGCATATTTGTAAGGAATCGTCGGAAGGATAGAATTATGTCAGAGCGTGTCTACAGGCGAAAAAACGGCAAATGGGAAGCAAGATATATAAAGGGTAGGACAGCAACCGGAACGATTAGGTATGGTGCTGTGTTTGCCGACACAAAAGAAGAAGCTGTGTTCAAACGGGAACTTCTTTTGGGACATGATCCAAACGACCCGTATAGTGTTGCAAAACTGAACATTCTTATACTTGGCGCCGGAAGTTACGGCAGGGAAGTAAAGGAGGAACTTGAGAAGCTTCATCTGTTTAACGAAATTGCATTTCTTGATGATTTTTCCAATGGTAAAGATGTTCTTGGAAAATGTACCGAAGCAGATGCCTTCAGATTCAGATTTCCGTGTGCGTTTGTTGCGATAGGCGATAACGAAATTCGAAAGAAATATGCAGATATGCTTATCAATAGTGGTTTTTTTATTCCGACCATTATTTCACCTGATGCGATAGTTTCTGCAAAAGCAAAAATCGGTGTGGGAACGATGATATTTGCCCAAGCAAATGTGGGCGCTGCAAAGATTGGAAATTTCTGTCTGGTGCAGGCTAACGGATTGATTAATTCTGAAGCGTCACTCGGAGACTTCGGGAGAATAGATAACGGAGCGATAGTGCTGAAATACGAGAAAGCGCCGGAAGGGCTGTGGCTAAAGCCCGGAAAAATATATGGAGAGGTATAAATATGGAACCCTTTAAGAATAAGGTTTGGCTCGCAAGACCATTGATGCATGGTGAAGAGCTGGAATACATTAATGTTGCTTTCAAAGAAAATTACATAACAACTGCGGGAACCAATATCAGTGAACTTGAAAAGGCAGTTGCAGAGAAGATTGGTGTAAAGCACGTAGTTGGCCTTTCAAGTGGCACAGCAGCACTTCATATGGCGATTAAACTTGCAGCACTTAAGATTTACGGTACGCCTAAGCAGGGGCGGGGAATGCTCTTTGGAAAGAAGGTTTTCTGTTCGGATGTCACTTTTGATGCAACGGTGAATCCTGTGGTATATGAGGATGGTGAGCCTGTTTTTATAGACTCGGAGTATGAAACATGGAACATGGATCCGGAAGCTTTGGAAAGGGCTTTTGAAGTGTATCCTGATGTTAAGATAATAGTGGTAGCCCATTTATATGGGTTTCCTGCAAAGATAGATGAGATTAAGAAGATTGCTGAAGAACATGGCGCTGTCATAGTTGAGGATGCGGCAGAATCCATAATTGCATCATACAAGGGCAAGATGACAGGCGCTTGGTGTGCTGACACCGGAACCGGAATCTTGTCGCTAAATGGCAATAAATTAGTAACTGCGTCCTCAGGAGGGCTCCTGCTAACTAATGACAGAGAAGCTTATGAGAAGGTTAAAAAATGGTCCACGCAGGCGAGAGAGTCTGCTCCGTGGTATGAACACGAGGAACTTGGCTACAACTACCGTATGAGCAATATTATTGCAGGAATAGGCAGAGGCCAGATGCTTCACGCGGAAGAGCATGTCATGATGAAGAAGGCTATATACGATCGCTATAAGGATGGGTTCAAAGATCTACCTGTGAGCATGAATTCATATGACCCTGTAGACTCTAAACCGAATTTTTGGCTTAGCTGTATGATTATCGATAAAGAAGCAATGGGCGAACATGTGAGGAGCAATAGAATAGCCTTATACAGACATGTCAAAGGGAAGACAACCCCGACAGAAGTATTGGAGACATTGGCACATTATAATGCAGAGGGGCGTCCGATATGGAAGCCTATGCATATGCAGCCTTATTATATAAACAATCCATTCATAACAAAGGATGGTAATGGCAGGGCGAGAACGAATGCCTATATTGAAGGCTGTGCAAATGATGTGGGTGGTGACATCTTCGATAGAGGTCTATGCCTGCCCAGTGATATCAACATGACAGAAGAAGAACAGGCGAGAGTCATCGAGATAGTAAGGAGCTGTTTTGAGTGAGCACTGATGAGAGGAAAAGTACTGCTTAATACTGTGCACTTGATAAAATTGTGCGATTCGCCGTTCAATGCGGAGCTTGATTATTTAAGGAAAAAGACATGAACGATTGGGTTTATGAGTAGCTAAGCAAATCTTAGCTGAGGTAAAGAATATGTATAAAAAGGTTGTGAAACCAGTACTTGATAAGATATTGGCTTTAATGTTTGTCATCCTTTTCTGGTGGCTATATATTGTTCTTGCTATTTTGGTTCGTGTAAAGCTTGGCTCTCCTATTCTGTTTGCACAGGAGAGACCGGGGATGATCGATCCCAAAACAGGGAAAGAGAGAATATTTAAACTGTATAAGTTCAGAACGATGACGGATGAAAGAGATGAAAATGGAAATCTACTACCGGATGAAAAACGCCTGACAAAGTTTGGAAAGTTTCTGAGGGCAACATCGCTTGATGAAATACCGGAGATTCCATTAAATATATTGTTTCAAGGAAAGAATGCCATGTCGGTGGTGGGACCGAGGCCTCAGTTGGTAAAGGATATGGTATTTATGACGGATGAGCAAAGAAAAAGACATACCGTTGCACCGGGTATTACCGGTTTGGCACAGATTAAAGGACGTAATTCCATTACTTGGGAAGAGAAAGTAAATTGGGATATAAAGTATGTTGACAATATTTCATTCATTACAGATTTAAAAATCATAATCGAATCAGTTTTGGTAGTCTTTGGAAGAAATGGAGTAACAGACGGAGAACATGCAACAGCTCTCGACTATGGAGATGCTCTTTTAAAAGAGGGTAAGATTACAAAAAAAGAGTATGAAGAAAAACAGGAACTTGCAAGGCAAATATTGGAGGTGGAGAGGTGAGTGTAAATGGTTGGAGATACTATAATCATGCGGCAATACCATTGTCTCTGCCTCACGAAACACCGGATACTACCCCAATTGAAAATGGGAACATATGGAATTTAAAGGGTGGTGGGACTCCGTGGTTAGCTCGATGGACTACCGAGTTTGACTGTGGTCATGAAACAAATTGGTGGTACGTGATCAAAGATGTACCGTTTGAAATCAGTTCCCTGAAAAGCGAACGCAGGTATAAAATAACAAAAGGCATGAAATACTTTGATGTGCGAAAAATTGATCCTAAGGAATATAAGGAAGAATTGTACAATGTCTCGATGGAAGCCTACAAAACATATCCTAAGAAATATAGACCAAGTATTGAACATGATAGTTTTATTTCTTCTGTAAGTACTTGGAAATATATCGTTTATGGTGCATTTTACAGAGAAAACGATACGTTTTGTGGGTATGTGTTACTTGATATTAAAGATAATTATATTGATTTAACTACTGTTAAAGTGAATCCTGATTATGAAAAGCTCCAGATTAATGCTGCTATTGTATATCAGATATTGAGTGATTATGAGCAATTTCTTTCGTCGGGTGGATATATATGCGATGGTAGTCGGAACATCAGTCATGAAACAGCATATCAGGATTATTTAGAGAAATATTTTAATTTTCGAAAGGCCTATTGTCAGCTTCATATAGAATATAATCCGAAGATTAAATGGATAATCAAAATTGTTTATCTGTTCAGAAAGCTATTATTGAAGTTTGACCATAACAGGTATATTCATCAGATGAATTCAGTTTTAAAGATGGAAGAGTTGGTGAGAAGTCAAAATGAATGAATTAGTTTCGATAGTTATGCCGTCGTTTAATACAGGAACATACATTAACGAAACAATAAAATCAGTTTTATCACAGACGTATGGCAATTGGGAATTGATTATTGTAGATGATTGTTCGACGGATAATTCGGATAAAATCATTAGAGAGTATCTTGTGGATCAAAGAATTCGCTATTTTAAGAATGAGAATAATAGCGGAGCTGCGGTGTCAAGAAATCGAGCATTGAGAGAGGCAAGGGGGAGATGGATTGCATTTCTTGATAGTGATGATCTTTGGGCACCGGAAAAACTGGAAGCACAAATTGAGTATATGGAGGAGAACCATTATTCTTTTTCGTATACTGACTACATGATTAAGTATAATGGAACCTGGCTTCCGTATATTTATACTGGACCTAATGTTGTTAATAGAAGAAGGATGTACAATTATTGCTATATTTTTACAAGTACTGTCATATATGATCGAAATAAAATAGGTTTAATTCAGATAGAGAATCTTAAGAAAAATAACGACTACGCAATGTGGCTTCAAGTAATTGAGAAGAGTAATTGTTATCGTTTCCCTAGGTGTATGTCTTATTACATAAAACACGATGATTCTATATCGGGCGGAAGTAAGTTCAAGCTTATCAAATGGCACTATAAATTGTTTCGTGACGGATTACATAAAGGGATTGTTGTATCTATTATCTTTACATTGAGAAATCTTATCTTTGGAATCATAAAAAAGGTTGTATATAAAGAGAAAACAAATGTGATTCCTAACATATAATTATACAAAAGTGTTTGGAGGTTAAATATGTCCCTATTTGAAAAAATCAAAAAGAATGAAGAAAAGATATCCCTTGTTGGTTTGGGCTACGTCGGTATGCCAATTGCAGTTGCTTTTTCTGCAAAGGGTATGAGTGTCGTTGGCTTTGATCTGAACAAGGCGAAGATTGACCTGTACAAGTCAGGTATCGATCCAACTAAGGAAGTTGGGGATGAAGTTATCAAAAACACCAAAGTAGAGTTTACCAGTGATGAGACGAGACTGCGTGAAGCAAAATTTCACATTGTTGCTGTTCCAACACCGGTAAATACAGATCATACACCGGATTTAACTCCTGTAATCAGCGCATCCGAAATTCTTGGACGCAATCTTACTAAGGGTTCCATTGTTGTATATGAATCAACCGTATACCCCGGAGTTACTGAAGATATTTGCGTTCCTGTTCTTGAGAGGGAATCTGGGTTGAAATGCGGTGAAGATTTCAAAGTGGGATATTCTCCGGAACGAATTAATCCGGGTGATAAAGTTCATCGTTTGGAAAATATACATAAGATTGTATCAGGTATGGATGATGAATCATTGGAAGAAATAAAAAATGTTTACAATCTTGTAATCGAAGTCGGAACCTATCCGGTTTCTTCAATTAAAACTGCCGAAGCTGTCAAGGTTGTTGAGAATAGTCAACGTGACATCAATATTGCTTTTATGAATGAATTGGCTATGGTATTTGACCGTATGGGTATTGATACAAATGAAGTTGTAGACGGTATGAATACTAAATGGAATGCGCTTGGATTTCGACCTGGTTTGGTAGGTGGTCATTGCATAGGAGTTGATCCGTACTATTTTACTTATGAAGCTGAGAAACTTGGCTATCACAGCCAAATAATTCTAAATGGACGTATTGTTAACGATGGCATGGGTAAGTATGTTGCCGATGCTGCAATTAAAAAGATGATTAAATGCGGACAGGCTCCAAGTAAATCTAAAGTTGTAATTCTTGGATTAACCTTTAAGGAAAATTGCCCGGATACCCGTAACAGTAAGGTAAATGATATTATTAAAAGGCTAAGCGAATATGGGATTACACCGGTTGTCGTTGATCCTTGGGCAAGTCAACAGGATGCGCTCCGTGAATATGGAGTGACGTTAACAAGCTTAGAAGATGTCAAAGATGCTGATTGCATAATCGTTGCTGTGGCGCATAACGAATTTAGGGCTCTCAGTTTAACGGACATTAAAAGTTTATATAGAGATTGTCCGGATGGAGAGAAAGTTTTGTTAGACGTAAAAGGCTTATATAAAGTAGCGGATCTGAATGCCTCCGGGATGCAATATTGGAGATTGTAATGGAGTAAGTTATGCGTGTATTACATATTAACTGTAACTATGTTGGAACGACACTTCATCAATTAATGATAGAACAGTTGGACGCTCTTGGATATAGTAATCAGGTATTTGTACCGACTTATGATAAGAATTTGTCGGTTATTGAGCCAAATGAAAACGTCTGCCTTACAGAATGTTTTCGTAAATGGGATCGCCTTTGCTTTGACTACAAGCAGAAAAAAATAAGAAAAGGATTAGAAGCAAAAATAAATGTTGCGGATTATGATCTGATACATGCATACACTCTTTTTACAGATGGAAACTGTGCAAGAAATCTTTATAAAAAGTATGGTATTCCCTATATTGTTGCTATCCGGAATACAGATGTTAACGATTTCTTTAGGTTAAGGCCATTGTTGCGTGGACGAGGCGTTCGAATTATGCTTGACGCCATGGCAGTTTTCTTCCTGTCTGAGTCATATCGAAAACAAGTTTTTGAGATAATACCTAAAAAGCATTGGGCGGAAATAGAGAAAAAAACGCATATAATTCCTAATGGAATTGATGATTTCTGGCTCAAGAATATACCGTCGAAGGACAAAACGTTAGATAAAGAAAAAATTAAACTTGTTTATGCAGGCCGAATCGACAGAAATAAGAACATTCCGACGATTCAAAAAGCAATGGCTGTTTTGAGAAAACAGGGCTACGAAACAGTATTATCTGTTGTTGGCAAGGTTCAAGATA
>JAIKVQ010000188.1 GCA_024685565.1 Bacillota bacterium | reverse complement strand
TAAAATAAGCACATATATGGAAGAAGAGTATTTGTATTCTTTGTCGAGTCTTAAATACTCGATAAACGGTACTGAATATCAAATAGAGGATTTTGACCCTAATGAACAGAATTATGAGGTTGAACTTCCCGATAACACATTTTATGTACGAGTGACAGGTACCTCACCGGGAGAGATAGAGTATAAGGTGCAGGATGTAAACGGTGCACCAAACAGAGTTGCGGGAGTTACTTTTGGCAAGATGAGAGGAGATACTACCGGTCCTACTTATGAATATGAAAGACTTGCAATAGATAGGGTAATTCCGATTAAAAATGAAGAAACCAAGGCAATTATAAGAGTTACAAACGGCGCGGAAACAAAAAAATATACTGTAACTTTTTATTCAAAACAGCCCCGTCTTACGAAGTATACCCTTACAGCCGATGCAGCAAATAACAGTTATGTTCCGGTTTATACATCAGGAGCAGGACTTAATAATGATAATGGTTCTGTTACATCAGCTGACAGAATGTGGACAGCCGCAAATGTATCAAAAAGCCTGATTGGCGCATCATATTTTATGAGTCCGTGTAACAATAAAAATGCAAATGAGCTTTGGTGGGGAAAAGAGGTACGCCAAAAGGGCGACGAGTATTTCCGATTTTCGGCAGATACTGCCGGCACGGTAGTAGCTTTGGGTGCAGCTGATTTTGATATGAGTTTTGATGATTATCCGGATGAAGTGTGGACTAGAGAAAACAGCGGTACAAAGCCAAGCGGGATATCAGACCCAAGGCAGTCTAACAAGGCATATAATGATTATACTACTCCGGAATACTTCTTTTACAGCTTGAACTGGAATACAAATACTGATGCTATAAGGGCGAATTTGGGAATTGAGGCCATTTCAGGAAGTAAGCTGACAGAGGTAAAAGAAGCAGCAGGCAGCACAAATGCATATTCTTATGCGTGGTCAAGGCATTTTGATGCCGGCGAAGATGTTGTGATAAGACATACCGGAATTCAGGGAGGTAATGCACAGGCATATGTTTGGGCAATCATTTGGGACAATACAGATGTAAATTATCCGACAGAGGAAATTGAAAATGAAAGCTCTTCAAGCGGTTCAAGCGACCCGAATGTAGTTGTGAGCTATGATTACCTTAATAATGAGGGAACAGGCTCGTACAATGACGTTTCCGACACATGGAAGGATTTGAGCGCAAATTCAAGCGATTTAGAGGTAGGAAATACAAATAGCAGCGGATGGGGATTAAACGGATTTAATTTAATATCTCCTGATGACGGGTTGGAACTTTCGAGCGCTGTGGGAACAGGATTGAATACAGGTAATTTTACTGTTGAATTTGAAGTAGATAGTATAGAGGGAAATGCCGCAATTCTTACATCAAATAATGAAAAATTCAGCGTTTGTGCAGAAGGCAGCAGCGTGAATGTATACTTTGGAAGTGTTGCAAGAAACCCGATTTCTCTCCCTATCACGGAGGTTATAAAAGGTATAAATCACATAGTAGTTTCTTCTAATGACGCAAAGACCGCAGTAAACTTCAAATGGTATGTCGGCGGTGAGCTTAAAGCAGAGAAAAACTTTATAACCTTTGTCTTTAAAGAATTAGATACGGTGTATCTTGGAAGCAAAAATGCGAAATTTTATGACGGAACAGTTTGTATTAAAAAGCTCAAAATTTTTGACTGTGCAAAATCACAGGACAGCATAAAAGCGGAATTGGAGGACTAACAATATGAGAAAGAGGACGATAATTTGTTCTGTGATGATTATTGCAGCACAGCTATGTTCCGTATCGGGTTATGCGTATACAAGAGTTACTCAGTCAGGAACGAACGAGAGTGCAGTTATAAAAGCGGATGGGTATTCTGCCTACGAAACTGTGCCTGTTATGGTATTAAAAACAGGTAAAAATCTTACTAATCTTGAAAACGCTACAAAAGATACACCAACCGAAGATATTTCTGATGTTGTAGGGTATATGGGTTCATTATCAGCGGATAAAGACGGAAATATAACTGATGAAATAGACCTTAGCAGTTTCGAGTCCGGGAATGATTATGGTGTTGTTGTAAACGGAATACTATACAATGTGAAATATGTTGCAAATGCTACCAGAAACGCAGTGATAGCAAGTATGATTTCAGCAGCAGATGCGAATGATGCTACAACACTTCAATCTTTATTTTCAGCAAATAAAGACTGTTTGTCTATAGATAATAACATATTAGATGCTTGCAGCAGTGTAAGTGATAGCAGTATAACAGCTGTTTTGATGACGGAAATTAAAGGCAAGGGTACTCTTACTATCGATCAGATGTCAGAAATTATAAACAAAACAATGCTGGTAGTTGCTTTAAATTCCAATAAAATAAATGATAAAGAAATAGTTGATCATATTTTGGAAGGCGGGAAATATGCTGCCGTAAACACAGCACTTAAAGATA
>JAIKVQ010000092.1 GCA_024685565.1 Bacillota bacterium | reverse complement strand
CAAAGCTGAAACTCGCCGCCCTCAATTTTCAGTGCGAAGCCAAGCACAAGTGCGTCTGCTATCTTTTTCCTTGCGGTTTCATAGATTTTCTGTGCGGTTGTTCTGCCTACGCCGAGTTGTGCCCCGCATTCTTCTTGGCTTGCGCCTTCAAATTGCTGATATCGACAGATAATCTTGTATTTTCTGTGTTTTTTATCTGTGGAATGCTCTTTTCGTAAGCGAGAATGTCTCCGGCACCGTCCATCCACGATATTGCTTCACGGGACGGTGTTTTCAATTCGCCGATTGCGATTGGGAAACCGTTGACAAGTAAAACAACATCAAGCCGCTTTCCACCGTCGGTTTTTGGATATACCCACTGATTTGTTACGACGTATTCGTTAAGCGCCAATCGCTCTGGCGTGAGCGTACCGAAAAAGTCGATAGAAACACTTCTACCGTTTTCTCCGAATGGGAAAGAATTGTTCTCAAATACTAGCTTTTTGAACTCCTCGTTTGCCGCTATTAGATTGTTTGCCTGCGCAGAAAGAATCAATGTGCGTAACTTGTATATAACCTCATCAGCACGTGACGGATCCTCGGCGATCACCGGATTTAATCTGATAAGAGCCTTTTTTACCATGGGCTCCACCAATACATCCGAGTATGATCTCGGCAATTCTTCTGCCGGTATGTAACTCCAACCATTCTTAGATAAGGTGTCACAAACCATTTTTTCAAAATCTGCTTCTGTAAACATATTGATTCCTCCTGATTTGTTTTGCTGTTAATTTTGATTTATCGCTCTGTACTGCCATCTCTTCAAATCGTTTCTGATCCTGGAGAAGTGGGATAGGTATTAGCGTATTCTGCAAATAATCCATAAGGCGCAAATTGTGTATTCCTGTCGTTTTTCCTTCGTACAAACGAGTTCCATCTTTCCAGTAGTTCACAAACATAAAATAAAATGTATATAGCTGACTCAGTTCATATTTTCCATTTAGATGTAGCCTCGCGGTGAAGTTGTTATTGAGATAAGTTCCGTCTTCCTTGAAGAAAACAACCCTTCCAACCGGTTTATCTGTTGATCCTCCTGATTTTTCAATCAGAATATCGCCTTTCTTGAGTGCCTTCTTTGACACCTTTTCTAAATTGATTTTTCGTAAGGCAACATCAGAAAAGTCTATGTATCCCTCATCGGTAAAGTTGGTTGTTCTCAATACCGGTGTCCCGCTGCCATCATCGTCATCATCGCCCCACTCGCCGCCTTGAGGTTTATCAAAAACATCAGATAGCGGTGCTTTTGTTATATCAGAGTCGCTCAAAAACATCTCGATAAATTGCGACTTAACGAGATTATCGACCTCTGAAACCAAAGTTTTATAAGCATTTTTCGCCTCAATTGCAGCCCAGACAAGAGGTGTGATTCGTTTCTGTTCCTCAATCGTCGGGATGTTAAATTCTAACTCTTTCAGATCTTTCCAGTTAACTGTAGGTGATAGCGAGCCGACCGATATCCTGATCGCTTCATCAAGGAAATAATCAGAACTAATGAAAAGTGGGAAGTATTCCTTTGTGATAACTTCTTCGCGGGGACGTAGCACCATTCCATGAGCTGAAAAAATGCCATCGAAGGGTGCGATACCGACCTTTTTCTGATATGCTCGTCTTTTCCCGAATAGGACGTCGCCTTTTTTCATTATCAACTTCTCACCAATCGGTGCTACATCAGACCCCCATCTTGAAACGGTTAGTGTTCCGCTGTCCAGATGTTCCAGACCGATATAAGTATCTTTATCAGTCTCTGTCGGTTTTTTCTTTTCGGTGCTATTGATTGCAATTTCCGTAAACTTGTACTTAGGCATACATAGCACCTCCCGTCAGCATTATTTTGCATGAGTTATATTGTTACTGATTATACCATAAATATAAATTTCCGTCAACTAAAGAAAGTGAAGCCTTTTAGCAAATTTCTTTTAAGTATTCATAAACACCTATATCGCAAAGGGTGTCAGTTTTTTTGTGCAGCTAATACTGTTTTTTAAGCAAAAAAGAACGCCGACTTTGTCTGAAAGTCAGCGTCCAAGAAACTGGTGCGGATGACAGGAATCGAACCTGCATGTCGGGGACACTAGATCCTAAGTCTAGCGCGTCTGCCAATTCCGCCACATCCGCATTTCATTTTTTTATCTTTATTTATTTGTTTTTTCGCACCTACGCAACTGTATCGTTAGGAAACGTTCAAGGACTTGAATGTGTTCTACAACAGGGGCTTGAACTATTTTGAAAAAGCAAGTATTTATGCGGCTTTGAAGGGTTCAAGTCCCTGTTGATTACCTGACAAATTTCAGGGAAAGGTGGGATTCGAACCTATCGAATTTGAGCTTGTAAATTCCAAAAAAATCAGTGTTTATGCGGGCTTGAAGGGTTCGAATCCTACACCCGTCGCTTTTTGATATTTTGGCGATTTGAAGAATTTTAAGTCATTTTCGCGTAATTTTGGCTAAAAAAAATTCCGCCAATGGTTCGACGGAACAATTAAAAAAAGTGCTCTAAAGCGCGTGGTTATGCGGTTTTTGGGCAAAAAAGAAATCACATTTGCTTGGTATACAAATGTGATTTCTTACGTGTATGTTTACTACCAATAGGTACTATGTTACAAGGTGTGTGCTACCAAAAGGTACTTTTGACGCTTCATAACACAAGGGGCAACACAACAGAACCGTCCCCCCCTGTGTTAAAAAAACATTCTTATAAGCACACAGGACAACCAATAAGGGCTGTCCTGCGATTTTTCAAGTTTTAGTTCCAAATAATATTTGTTATAGCAAGATCATAACCTAAAATTTCTGCAACCATTTGAACCGGAATATACAGTTCGTTGTTATACATCATAATATTTGAATCATATACTTTTCCGCCATATTGACCTTTGATTACTTTTTCTTCTCCATTTATTAGAACCGAACGAATGTCTGTAAAGAATAATACCGGGGTTACTCCTGTTTTGTTAGGCCATTCATTACCGTTTGTCATTTCATTTGGCGTGTAGTCTGTTAATGTGATATTAGTTGATGCATCATAGTTGAATTCAAAACTATTATTATTTAGTTCCCATTTTCCGTTAAATATTTTTGCAAAATCATCAAACGTTATATACATCGAGGTTGTTTCGTTAGTAAATGCCTTAAATGGCCCGGAAAGAACAAATTGTGTTTTATCTTTTATAAATACAATTCTTACATTAGCTTCTATTCCAAAGTTAATATGTCCATTATAGTCTGTTTCGCTTGTGACTGTTCCAAGAGGCGTGATGTATTCATAAGATTTTTTTAATGTTTCATATATTCTAACCAACGTTGTTATAGATTGTTCGACCGTATAGTTGTCTTTTGGGGCAAATTTGTTGTCGCCAACACCAATCATAAACCCAAAATTGCTCATAACTTGAATAGAGCTTGATGCCCACTCTGAAATGTCATTATTGTCTATATACTCAAAATACATTATAGCTGTAGGCATAGGCATAACAGAATTTAGCATACGAACTATAATAGTTGCCGCTTCTTCCCGCGTAAGCAAGTCGTTTGGCACAAATTCTGTGCTTGATTTTCCATATATGATTTCTGCCGCATTCAAAACTACAATTTTTTCATTATCAGTATCTACAAAATGATTTTTGTGTTCAGGTGTTATAATGTGTTTTTGTGTAATCATAATAAAGTCATAAATGAGTTCACAAAATTTTTCACGAGTAATATTATCCTTATAGATTAACCCTGATACACTATCCGTTAGGCCTATATTCTCTGCTTTGATAATGTAATCAGTTGCCCAATCACTTGTAAAATCCTGTTGAAGATCTTCTGCATTACAAGTAAGGACAGATGCAAATATAACTAACATAACAATGATTGATAATACTTTTTTCATAAATTATCCTCTTTCTTCATTTCGATTGGTATAGTATATTCATTATAACATAGTATTCAGTAATGTTCAATATAAGTGAACGAAATCTATTCCTCTTGGAATTAGTTTTTATGATTTCCGTGTATATCGGATAGTACATAAATCATATTTTTATCTCGCTTTCTGACACACAACATACCACAAAAATTTTTGTGATATGGGGACGTGCCATTTTTGTCACATTATCTCTTAGACACGGGATATTACTCCACTGGATATTCCTGTCATCCTTTCAATGTCTCGTATTGAAAGCCTGTTATTCCTTAAATTCCGTATCGTTTTATTTCTGTCCTGTTTGTTCTGTAATGCAATATCTGACAACTTTTCAACTTTTGCAATTTCAAGCATTTTTCTTTTTAGCTGATCATCTGTCAATCTTATTTTGTCCGACAATTCAAAATTTTCATCGCCTAAAATTTCATGAAATTCTTTGAATGCTTTTTTGCCGTATCTCTGTCTCCGCTGAACATATCTAATGCATATGGTACATTCCTGTTTTACTGATTATTCTCGCCGGTCTGCTCATTTTTATCACCCTGAATATATTAACATATTTTTGTCAATGTGTCAATAACAAACGTGACAAAAATGGCACGTCCCCACGTCCCACGTCCCCACGTCCCAAAAAGTAAAGATAGAATTGTATATTCTAATAAGTTTAGTTAATACTACCATATGGCTGTATTCGGTATCGTACAAAATAACAAAAACCGTTCTTTAATTATTTATCAATGATGCCTATTTTAAGGCAAAAAAAGAGCCGAAGCTCCTCATTTCATCATTTTCATTGTTTCAGCCATGTTCATTCAGATAAAAACTATTGAAATTCGGTACAGGAAGGACTTGAACCTTTAGTGTAAAAAGTCAGTGTTTATGCGGGTTTGAGTGGTTCAAGCCCCTGTTGAATAGCTGTCAAATTTCAGTTAAAGTGGAGGACTCGAACCTGTCAAATTTCAACGTTTTTGAGCTTAAAATTTCAAAAAAGTCAGTATTTATGCGGGTTTGAAGGGTTCGAGTCCTACACCGACCGCTTTTTGAGCTTTTGGGTGATTTAAAGAATTTGAAGCTATTTTTGTGATTTTTTGCTCAATTTTGGCTAAAAAAATATTCCGCCGATGGTTCGGCGGAATAATTAAAAAAGTGCCCGTAAAGCGCGTGGTTATGCGGTTTTTGGCAAAAAAGAAATCACATTTGCTTGGTATACAAATGTGATTTCTTACGTGGTGCGGATGACAGGACCTGAATGTTGGTTAACTATACATTATTTCACAACCCATGTGAAGACAACAGCTCACAAGGTTGCGCCTGTGAGCTGTGTTGGCAAACATTTGCAAAAAGGTATATATCGCACCATTTTGCTCCGTATTTGACGATTGGTAAAGAACCTTAATATAGAAACTTTCTTGCTAAAATTATACAGTCTTTTTAATGAATTTGAATTTTTTATTGATCACAAAATATGCAAAAATCATTAGTGATAAAAGTATAACTGCAAGAATTATCAGCCATAAATAATCTTTTTTCATTTCATAAACCGTGAAATTTGGCGAATTAACTGTAAATTGCAGATAACTACCGTATTTTTTGGCAGAAATCCTTTGTTTTCCCTTACCATAATCGACCATAATTTTCACATTCTTGTCTGATTTCGGAAGATATCTGATTTCATACTTGTCTTCGAAACAGTTTGTCAGCTCTACATCTCTTGCGTCTATTATTTTCCCTCCGATATTACGGTTTTCCGTCGCTGAAATGCTTGACTCATTATCAAACGCACCGCATACCAAGACTACTGCTTTTCCGTTTTCCCGTTGTTCATCTGAGGAAATAATATCCATATTGCGATAATATTCGGCCGTAATTGTCGCATCGTATTCGGCGTGCGAAAAATTATAGTCGCTCCATTTTCCGTAATACCCGTTCTTTTTCGGAACTTTCGGGATTTTGTCTGTAAGGTCGTCGCCGTAATTAAAGGTCAGTTCCAAAACTTCTTTTCCGTCTGCCTCAAAGCTCAGCTTAAATTCCACATCACGGTCAAAACCTGATTTAACAAAAGAATTAAATTCTTCCACACTGCATTCATCAGCTGCATTAATGTAGCTAATATCATCAACACCGCCAAGCTCATCCGAGACAAAATAGTTCCCTGATAAATTTTTTGTATCCGCAAATCCTGCAATTGCTCCTGCAAATTCTCCGTACTCTTTAATATTCACTATTGTACGGCAATTGGAAATTTTTTCGCATTTGCCTGCTATTCCGCCAACATAATCGCCACCGCAAAGAGTGCATTTTACGGCACAATTTCTGATAACAGTATCGGAGCTTCCGCAAATTCCGCCTGTATAATTTCCGCTCTCTGTTTTTATATCAGCATAGTTTCCGCAAGATATTATGCTCCCTAAATCCATCTTTCCGCAAATTCCGCCGCAGCAATCCCGCTTTGATGTAACAAGCCCTTCATTTTCACAGCGTCTTAAAACGCATTTGGTTTTATATGTGAATTTAAGGGATTTATCCCCCTCTTTTTTTATATCGTCCTCAGGATCAAAATCGTATTCTATACCCATTTGTCCGCAAATTCCGCCGACATTTATATCTCCCTCTATATCAGCATAGTTGATTGAGTTTTCGATTTTCCCCAGTGGATTCTTTCCGTCATCATTATCCGAAATATCCTCTGCAATATCATCTTTACTTATATTGATGCTATCGCTGTATGCGTCATACAATATATCTGACAGCTTTTCAAGCTCGTATGTTGTATCATAAACATCGCTTCTTAAACCGTTTTTCAGTCCGTTCAATCCGCTCCGTAAGCCGTCAAATCCGTTTTTGAAATCATTTATTGAGCTATGTAATCCGTTAATATCGTTTGAAAGGCTGTCGGACGGCTTAGGCAAAGACTTGAATCCGTCCATTTCTACGCTTTCCGCCGCCTCCTTCAATTCTTTTGCCGCTTGAGAAAGAGCATTTGTCCCTTCGGTTATATAGTCCATTCCCTCATTGATTTTGTCAATGGCGTCCGAGGCATTTTCCTTCGCCTCAGGCACATTTTCAATTCGCTTGATAATTCTGTTGAAATAGTAGAGCGAAGAAGAAAGGTCATCTAAGCCGCGACGGACAAGCGACATGCCCCGTCTTAACGAAATTATGTCAAGTCCGTCGGAAAAGGTCAGCATGGCGTCGGCAAGATCCGATATTGCCTTTCCCATTTCTATATTGCTTTTGGCAATATTCTCCAAATCTTTAACAGCATCTGCCGGCATTACCGTATAACCGTTTTTTTGCAGTTCTGTAATTGCAGATGCAATATCGCTTAATGAGCGGCCCGCTTTGGAATATCCGTTTTGTATGTTTTGTAATACGCCGAAAAGATTTAAAAATGCATCCTCTGTGTCTTTATGATCTTTTAACGCAGTTTTAAGATCCTTTACCGCCGCGTCCAGATTGTCAATTTCTTTAGCGAGCGATACCGTTGCCGTGTCCAAATCGGCAAGTCCTCTTGATATTTCGTCCAGAGATTTCGTCAAATACTTATTCGCATTTTTCAAATCCCTTGAATTGTTGCCTTTATCATCCTCACTTATTACCTCTATCGCAGATTTTACATATTCACCGCCTTCTTTAAGCGATGAAAGTCCCTCCGAAAGCTTTGTCATTCCGTCATAAATACTGTCAAAGGCATTTTTTGACTGCGTCATTGCCGAACTCATTTTGTCTATAACATCATTTGCGGTATCTGCCGCTTCATCTGCATAGTCGGCTATACCGTTTATAAGAGAATCGGTATTATCCGCCATACCGCTTACGGAATTTCCTATATCGTCAAGGCTTTTGGAAAGCTCTGCGTCATTATAAGACGCACCCCTGTTCAGAATATAGCGGAGATTTGCCATAACAATTCTTATCCTGCTTGCTACATCTCCCGAGTATTCAAGCAAAACATAAGGTTCTGCCTGGCCGCAGATCCCGCCTATGTCTTTTCTTCCGTTTACCTTGCCGTAATTTTCGCAATTTGTTATGCTTCCTGCCGTTCTTCCGCAAATTCCGCCCGTATTATAGCCGAGCGATTTATATCCCACATCAGCCTTATTTGTGCAGGATGCGATTTTTCCTTTTGAATAACCGCAAATTCCGCCCGTATCGGTATTTGCATCTACCAGTTCGGTTTTGTCGGTATCTTTCAGGTCAATGTTCAGGTCAATATCCTGAATGTTTTTTCCCGTTTCGGAATCCTCAGTATTTACAGATGCCTCATTTGTGCAGTTTTCCAAAACACCGTAATTTTGTCCGCAAATTCCGCCCGTGTAGCTTTTTCCGCTTACCTTACCCAAGCATATACAATTCGATATTTTTCCGCTTTCCTTTTGATAACCGCAAATTCCGCCGACAGACGTGCTTCCCGAAACATCTCCTGTAAAGGTACAGTTATTGATAGTGCCGCTGTTTTCTCCGCAAATTCCGCCGATAAATTTTTGGCTTCCGCCCGGCGCAACATCTGCATAAACCGTAACATTTTCCACAATACCGCCCTTTTGAATATACCTGAAAATGCCCTTATATGAGCCCTTGTCCTTTATCTTTACATTTTTTATTGCATATCCGTTTCCGTCAAAGCATCCGCTAAAGGTGGGCACGCACTTAAACTCTGTTTTGGCAAAATCTATATCGCAGGTAAGCTCCGCCTTTTTATTTTCAGACCAAGCGTCCCTTTTGCAGTTTCTTGCAAATTCCAAAAAATCCTCAGCTGTCGAAATCCTGACCGTATCCGCTCCCAAAACGGTCGTACACGGGAAAAAGAGAGCGGAAATAAATACTGCAGAAAGAATCAGTGACAATAATTTATTTATCTTCTTCATTTCCGTTCTCCCCCTTTGATATGCTGTCTATACTTACATTCGCGCGCATTTCTCCACGCACAATTCCTCTTATATCGGCATCGACAAATCCGTTTATATATCCTCTTACTCTGCCGTTTACGATAAACCGTCCCGTTTCTTTGTGCACTATCTCGGGAGCAGGCAGTTTCACTTTTGTATTTTCTATAATTGTATCCCCCAAAAGCAGTATTTCAGGAAGTACCATAACAACCAAAAACATAGACATAAGCGTTCCGCTGCAAAGTGATTTTCCTATGGAAACTATTGCAGGGCTTGTTGACAGTTTACCGATAAGAAAGCCTGCCGACGCTAAAATCGTGCCTGATGTCAGTATTGTCGGAAAAGCAAAATTAAGCGTATCACGCATAGCCTCTTTCACAGGCATAGTCTTCTTTGTTTCCATATATCTGTTTGAAATGACTATTGCATAATCGATATTTGCGCCCATCTGTATTGAGCTGACGATCAAATAGCTCAAAAAGTATATCGGTTTTGACATAATATACGGAATAGAGAAATTCATCCAGACACTTCCCTGAATAACCGCTATTAAAAGTATGGGAAGTCCTGCGCTTTTGAAGGTGAAAAAGAGAACTATCACAACAAACAGTATGGTAAGTATCGCTATTACAATATTATCCCGCTTGAAAGATTTCCTTAAATCATAGCTGCTTGTTGAATTTCCGACAAGATATACCTCATCATAGTATTTTTCTGCCGTGTTATGAACCTTGTCAATAAAATCAAAGGTCTCGCTACCCTCTACGGGAAGGTTCAGCTTTAACAGTATTCTTGAATAATTGTCGCTTAAAAGCTGTTTTTTTGCGCTGTCCAATTTTACATATAAATCGTCTAATTGGTCCGACAAATCATCATCAAGATTTACATACCCGTCCTGCTTCAAGTCATAAACAAACATAAACATATCCAAAAGAGGTACGCCAAAATTTTCGAGATTCCCGACAAGTTTGCTGTATTCCTTGTTATCCGCGGCATAAACAGTATAGAGAAGCCTGGAAACATCTATATCTATACCTGTAAGCTCGGCAAACTGCCTCGGTGTGAGTTTGTCGCAAAGCACATATCCGTCCTTTGCCTCAACGCTGGCAAGACTGGTAACGCTTTCAACCTCAGGCATATTGTTTATGACTTTTTCAAGCTGTTTTTCTTTATCATAATCTCCAGACGGAACTATAAGCGCCGCAAGATTGGTTTTGCCAAAGGTGTTTTCTATCATCTCATTTGCAATTTGCGTTTCATTCTTTCTGTCGGTTGTAGAAGATGATACATCATATGCATACGGACATTTTGCCGAAAACAAAAATGCGGCAACTATTATTCCTACAAAAAGCGGAGGTACAACAAACCTTAACTTGTAAACGATATTTCCGATAAAGGATACATTCGGGACAAAGTTTTTGTGCTGTGATTTATCTATATATCCTCCCAAAAGCATTAAAAGCCCCGGCATGAGCGTAAATACGCATAACAGGCTGAAGAATATTGATTTTATAAGGCATAATCCCAAATCAAAGCCTATTGAGAACTGCATAAACATCAGCGCCAAAAGCCCTGAAACCGTTGTAAGCGAGCTTGCAGATATTTCAACTATCGATTTTGCAAGTGCATGAACAACTGCGTCGTGTTGGTCATAGCTTGCCCGTTCCTCGCTGTAATGGTGGATCATAATAATCGCATAATCTATGGAAAGTGCCAGCTGCAAAACTCCCGTTACGGAATTTGATACAAAGGATATTTCACCAAACCAATAATTTGTACCTTTGTTCAGGATCGTAGCCGCAATAAAGGTTATTACCATAACCGGAACTTCCATATATGATCTGGAAGTAAATAAAAGAACCGAAAGGATAATAAGTGCCGCAACGGCAATTATAATATTCATTTCCGACGCAAGCGACTCGGAATCATCAACATAGCTATCCTTGAAATACACATCATAGTCTGCCAAGGTTTCCCGTATTTCAGCGTATCCCTTTTTCATATCATCGGTGCCCTCTTCGCAGTTTAGGGTAATGTCAAAAAGCGCGCAACCGTCCTTATAATGATTTTCCGTATCATCAAAATCAACTATGCTTACAAACTCTGAGTCTTTTAATTTCCCGCTTATTTCTTCCGCTTCCGGATATGTAATATTTATCACCATAGCTTTTGTTGATGCATAGGTGGTAAATTCATCATTCATAACGGTAAGACCGCGTCTTGTTTCGGTGTTTGCAGGAAGATATGCGGTCAAATCATTGCAGACCGAAACCCATTTTGAAGAAAAAAACGAAAAAATAATAGCGGCGATATATATAATAAATACAATATTGCGCTTATCCACAATCATTCGGGACAGTTTGACCATAAATGTTTCATTTGCAGATTTGTTTGCATTGTCCTTCTTCACAAAAACACCTCCAAGCTATCTTATTATTTTATTGCTATTCCCTGTTTTCTTCAACCGTCAAAAAAGACTTTGTGACAAAAATTCGTACACAAAGCCTTTTTTGTCTGAATTTTTTAGATTTTTTGTTCGGTTAAAGAGTCCAGCGCTTTTTCTACATTACTGTCAAGCATAACCCCTGTTTTTTCAATTATTTCATATATATCTTCCTTCATACCGTTATCAAGCCATTTGTCCAAAAGCCCTAAAAGTGCGTAACAATAGAATTTTGCAACAAATTCTATATCATCCTTTTTCACATTTTTCCCTTCCGACTTTTTTGCAACAAAGCCTGCTATAACATCATACAAAACACGCTCCAAATATCTGTCAAGCTGTTGCTTTTTCTCCGAATTATGAAGATGATATATCGCCTTTTTATTTCCTATGGCAAAGTTTGTGGCGTATAAAAGACACTCGCTCCAGAGATTGAACGACTTGTTTTTTTCAACGATTTCATTTATCTCTTTTTGCAGGATTTCGTCAACCAAATCATATATGTCTTTAAAGTTATAGTAAAAAGTATTTCTGTTTATACCGCATTCTTCCACAATATCTTTTACGGTGATTTTATCGAAAGACCTCTCGTTTAATAATTTCAAAAAGGTTTGCATAATTATCGTTTTTGTAAACTTGGACATTCCTTCACCTCTTGCATGAGTTATATTGTTACTGATTATACCATAAATATAAATTCCCGTCAACTAAAGAAAGTGAAGCCTTTTAGCAAATTTCTTTTAAGTATTCATAAACACCTATATCGCAAAGGGTGTCAGTTTTTTTGTGCAGCTAATACTGTTTTTTAAGCAAAAAAAGAACGACGACTTTGTCTGAAAGTCAGCGTCCAAGAAACTGGTGCGGATGACAGGAATCGAACCTGCATGTCGGGGACACTAGATCCTAAGTCTAGCGCGTCTGCCAATTCCGCCACATCCGCATTTTTAATTTTGCCTCTTGATTTTTACACGGGAGAGGTTTCCCGAGGAGGAGCGTTTCGCTTAATCCTCATTTATGAAAACGGAAAATCTGTAATCTACAATTATTTCACCGAAGTGGTGGAAGCAAATTCCATCGCGTCCGCAAATTTATCCCTCTATCAACCTGTTTTTCGCACCTACGCAACTGTATCGTTAGGAAATGTTCAAGAAGTTTTAGTTCATCATTAAGCCAATAAATATCCCTTTTGCTATTTATTTCAACGAATGTCTCTGCAGTTTCGGGAAAATTTTCTATTATTTCCTCCACAATCGAAATTATCTGATTCAACTGTTCGTCTGTGAGTTCATTAAGGAGTATTTTAACATCTTCAACATCCATTTGTACGATTTCTTCAAGTATCTCTGACTGTTTTATCTGACATCCCGGATGCTCACCGCGTAAATTCGGAGCAGTAGTCATATTCCAAAACCTATCAAGGTCCGAAAATAATTGCTGTAATCTTTTATTCATTTTTTCTTTCCTTCCTCTGTATTACCTATTATTCTGCCATTTATTATTATTATAAAAACAATATGGTTTTATTGAATATTGATATTGCTTATGTTATAATAATTATTATAAATATCAAACGGAGATGATAATTTGCATTTTAAACGCAGCGCATTTATTCCCATTATACTTTCGTTTTCCTTATTGCTTAGTGCTTGTTCTCAGATATCTTCTGCGACTATTGAGCTTCTAAGCGAAATTATTGATTTTCAAACACAGAGCAAAAAGACGATAGAATTGCCGGAAGTTGCATCTGCACTTTCAAATTCCGATATTCCGGAATATTCAGGGCTTCCCTACATAGAAATAAACGGCAATCTGCCTTTTTTCACAGCATCTAATCTCACAACAAGTGCCTTTGAAGAATACAGTCCTTTGGACTCTCTCGGAAGATGCGGTGCGGCTTTTGCAAATATCTGTCAAGAGGTAATGCCAACAAAAGAAAGAGAATATATAGGTATGGTAAAACCCAGCGGATGGCATACAACCAAATATGACTTTATTGACGGCAAGTACCTATATAACCGGTGCCACTTAATCGGATACCAACTTGCAGGTGAAAATGCCAATAATCAAAACCTTATAACAGGCACTCGATTCTTAAATGCAAGTACAATGCTCCCATTTGAAAATCTCGTAGCAAACTATGTGAAGAACACGGACAATCATGTTTTATACCGCGTAACCCCTATATTTAACGAAGATAACTTACTTGCTACAGGTCTTCTTATGGAAGGATATTCGGTTGAGGATAAAGGTGTCGGGATATGTTTTAATGTGTTCTGCTATAATGTTCAGCCCGGAGTTATTATAGATTATTCAACGGGAGAAAGCTATTTGGATAGCCAATCTTCAGGAGCATCTTCTTACTCTGTGAAGAAACCCACATTTATCGCAAACATCAAGACAAAGAAATTCCATACTCCCGAATGCAAAAGTGTTCAGGATATGAATGCAAAGAACAAATTCCCGCTTTATTGCACACTTGATGAGGCAATCGGTCAAGGCTTTTTGCCATGCAGCAGTTGTATTGGACCAATAGATTAAGGCTTTTTTCAGCAAGTCTTAATCTA
>JAIKVQ010000091.1 GCA_024685565.1 Bacillota bacterium | reverse complement strand
ACCTCTGCTTGCGGTTTCCTTTTGAACACACCCGGCGGAATATCGGGTGATATTCCGCTTTTGATGTACGCTACTACATCTTTGGTGCGTATCTTATACCTCCAAGTTGCTGAGTTCCGAATCTCGCATGGGATGTATCCGTTCTGCAGAAGATATGCCAACCTCCGCTTTGACATATGCAATTCTATGCGGACATTGTCCATGCTGATAAATTCTCCGTATGTATGACCGTTAATCTTCATATCCAATCACCTTTGCCATCATTTCTGCCGATTGCAGTTTGGTATCGTATTCTAAGTGTGCATAGATGTTTGCCGTTGTTGAGAAGTCGGAATGTCCGAGCCATTCCTGTATCTGCTTCATAGATATGCCGTTTGCCAAGAGAAGCGAAGCACATGTGTGCCTCAGGTCATGGAATCTAATCTTTTTTAAGCCATGCTCTTCCAACAGATGCCTGAAGTGATCTGTAACGAAGTTCGGCTTTATTATTCCACCGAGGGGGTCCACGCACACATAATCCTTATACTCTTTCGAGTATGAGTTTCCGAACAATTTCATATATTCTTCTTGTTTCGCCTTATGTTCAAGAAGAATTTTCTCTACCGCAGGTATGAGAGGCATTGTTCTTCGGCTTGACTTATTTTTCATTGTGTCATAGCCAACAATCTGAGTACCGCCGTCTTCCTTTTCCTCTTGCATTACCTTATGCCATATATTGATTCGCTTTGCATCAAAGTCTATGTTGCTCCACTTAACACCGATTACCTCGCTCCGTCTCAAGCCGTAATATGCAGCAAGGGTTATTGGAACGTAAAGCTGATCATCTTTCGCCACTTTCAAGAGTTGATTTAGTTCTTCCTTTGAGTAAAATCCTGCATAATAGGCGTTCTTCTTTGGCCTTTGGGATTTCGCACAGGGGTTTGCAGTTACCATATCATTCTTGAAAGCATACTCAAAGGCTACCATGATAAGCCCCCTGTATCTGATTGCAGTGTTTGTCTTGCATCCGTCTAACAGTATGCTTTCACATAATTTGTTTATATGTGTTGCCGTCACTTCGTCAATCTTTAATTTCAGCGGTTCGAAAAATGCTTTAATCCGTCCGTCAACCATCCTTTTGTAATGCATATAGGTGGTTTGCGTTACATTATGCCTTGCAATTTTTAAGTAGTCATACAGAAACTGTATGAAGTCCTGCTTGTCCGAACCCTTTTCGTCCTGTGCTTCAAGTTCTTCCTGAAACTTCAGTATGATTTCGGGAAGCATTCTTTGTGCCTTTCGCTTGTTGTCCTTTTCAGCAAGTCCTGTTGATATCCACTTAACCTTTCGTTTGCCGTTTTCGTCCTTGTAGTTTAAGAGTGCATACAGCTTACCGTTTTTTGTTTGTATATTACCTGTTACTTTTATCATATTATCTCTCCTTTCGTGGTATAGTGTACCGCTTGTCAGCAACACACTATACCACAGTTCTTTTAATATATCCAGCTATTTGCCTAATAAAAACTCTGCAATTTTTACTTTGGCAAACACATACTTTCTGCCAACCTTTACAGGTGTGATATACCCTTCGTCTATCATCTTGTAAAGAGTCTTGGTTGATGTTCCGAGTATCTCGCACACTTGCTTTGCGTTAAGTGCGTCGGGATATTCGGGAAACATCATTTGCATATCCCTGAATGTCAAGCTTATTTCACCTCCCGTATCACATTGACATTCCTCCGAAGCCTTGTTCTTCCTCTAATTCTGCCTGCATTTCCTGGTATTCCTCGACAGCGGTGTCTATCTCTTCGTCACTTAAATCTTCCTTCGGTATTTCCGCAAGGGATTTTGCAAGTTCTATTGCGAGTACAACGCTCACCCCCGTCAAGTACATGAAGTTTTGGAGTTCGTCCTCTTCTTCATCTTCCTCATCCATTTTGGAAACATATTGTGCAAGCCTTAACAGCTCCAATCCGGCTTCGCTTATATTATTAATGGTACGATCTTCTTGTCTATGTGTAAATTCCCAGCCCGTTTTCTTTTCCCTGACTTTCGTCCTTCGGTAATCGAATTCGAGCGTCATATTTTCTTTCAAAAACCGTTCGTCATGGAGATTGTCATCACGGACTTTCAGCCCGTCAGGACAGGTATATGTTATGTTTTTTCGGCTGTCCGTCCATTTTACTTCATATCCGTTATTCTCCATGAATTCTATGAATTCATCCTTTGAATTGCAGTTTCCCATTCCTTCATTTATTGTCCGCATCAAACTTCCTTTTACTGTTTTTCCGCGGGTATTTGTCCGATATTCTCCGCGGGACATATACTTAACTTTATAATTCGGTTCGCTCTTTTGGAGAACTGACAGTCCGTGCTTTATGCACAGCTTGTCCGAGTAATCTCTTATCCTGAAAATTGATTTGTTATCTAAGTGCAGTTTCTTTCCCGTTTCCTGACTCACGCTGTTAATTATAAGGTGCGAGTGCAGGTGGGCTCTATCCATATGAGTTGATACGACAACTTCAAATCCTTTAAAGTATTCCGCAAGTTCAAGCGCAATTTCATGAGCTTCCTCGGGACTTACATTTTCTTCGGGTTTGAAACTCTGAACATAATGGTAGTACATTCTTCCGTCATTCTTTTCTGCTATGGCTTTCGTCAGCATAAACTGCTCATAAGCAAATTCAGGCTGGCAGTTCACTCCCGATACAAGAACCTTACCGTTTTTCATTTCGGTCTTTTCGCGGTTCTTTATATACCGCAAACTGAACTTCATAGATTTTGCCGACTGAGCCCGCTTTATTTTGGGAGTACATACTGTTGCCATCAGCCTTTTACCCTCTTAAGCAATTCTGCAAGTATTGTGTAGATTTCACCAAGCTTTATGTATGTCGGTTTCAAATCTACTGCTTCTAATTGCCTCATATTCACTCTCGTTGTCAGCTGATTCAGGTTCCGTCCTACTGCATGCAATTCTTTCATAAGTTCTCTCACGTCATTTACAATTATTATCTCTTTGTCAAAACAACTCCTGACTATAAATTCAGTCATTGTCAGGTTTGAATTCTTTGCCTTCTCTTTAATTATTCTATACTCATCGTTTGTTACTCTGAAAGCAATAGATTGCGGTTTTTTTCTCATTTCCAATCACCTCTTTCAATAGTTTTGTGTTTATTTATAATACTATTCCATCTGCATTTACGGGGTCCCCGAAAAGCTAACTGCTTTTTGAGGAGAGGAACAACCGCTCGTCTGGTGAGTCTGTGCCGCCTGCGGTACAGCGAACTCACAGAGCGGGTTGTGACGATAAAGTGGGTTCGGGCTTCTGCCCGATTCCGCACCGCATTTGCGGTGCGATCGCGCATGGCAAGGTCGTCCTGGGCCCCCGAAAAAGCTTTAGCTTTTTTGGGGAAAGGAACCGCCGCCCTACCAAGCGAAGCTTTTGCAGCTTGCTGCAAAACGAGCCATTAGGGGCGGGCGGTGACGTGCGTATAGCCAAGCGCTCTGCTAGCCTCTCCTTCGGAGAGAAGCATATTCCGCCCAAACGTATAGCCTCTTTTAAAACATTGATTTTCATCCCCCTTTCTAATTCTGTTACATTTCTGATACATTGCCTTTCCGCGTCGGTGCGTCAGCTTTGACATAATACACTTCAAGCAATATTTTTTATGCGTCAGCGCAACATCTGCGACGGAAAATATCACATAGTCAGGCTGAATGTTTCAGGTTTAAATGCATCTTTTTCTTCATACATTTCTATTGATGATTCAGTACTTTGATTAGGATTTTCATCTATGCCGTTTTTATTATTTCCTTTATGCGTAAGATGTATTTCCCTCTGCTCGTGGGTTCTTATACTTTCATACTCAATGCCGCAGTATGAAAGTATATTGCGGTACTGAAACAGTTTTTTGCCTAACGAATTAGGAGCAAGCCTTGCTCCGCATTGATTGGCAAGTTTTTTAGACAGTTCTGTAGCCGTGCCCTTAAAACTTTTATCTTTTGACAGGAATTCTGCTATAATTTTTGTTACCTGCTCACTGTCTTTTTCAGCGGTCGAGTCGCAAATCTTATCCCATAAATGTGTATACGGATTGAAGCAAAGTTCCAAAGTCCTTGTTTCAATATCACGGCCGTTACAGTGCAGTGTTGCAACACTTTCGCTTCGTTTATGCTTGAGCAGAACAAATGTAGAATCCGCAGCTCCTGCAATTCCGTTGGTGCCTGAAATCATATTCTGCGGATCGTCCGACACTAATTTCCGCACGTGATGTACGAGCACAAGTGCGATTTGATACTTGTCTGCAACTGATTTTAAGCGGGATACTTCTTTGTAGTCTGTTGCATATAGATGGCCTTCGTTATTCGCTCCGCGTACCTTTTGAAAGGTATCAACAACCACCATTTTTGTGTCAGGATTTTCCTTCAAAAACCTTTCAAGTTCCTTTTCAAAGACTTCGCCCGTACATCCTGCGTCTGTCCAGAATGTAATATTATCAGCCGACGCTTCGGGCAGTTCACTCAGTCTTTGTTTGATACGGGTTGGTCCGTCTTCCAGACACATATAGAGGACATGCCCCTTTCTGCATTTGAAACCCCAGATGTCAAGCCCGTTCGCTACGCACAGGCAGAGCCATAATGCGAGCCATGATTTTCCGACTTTAGGACTTCCCGCTAACATATGAACACCTACCGACAATAAGTCTTCTACCACAAATTCGATGGGCTTTAAGTCCATTTCAGCCAGCTCTTTTCCTGTAAACTTCTTTCTGTCAATTAAATTCGTGTTCATCATTACAGAACACCTCCTTATATTTTTTATATCCCCAGCGCGCCTTGGGAAAGCAATTATAGCGCGCCGAAAAAACGCGCGTCAATACTATTTTTAATTTGCAGCAATATTGCAGCGAAAGTGCAGCGTAATTGTAATATTTGCATCAAAACAGCCGATGCGAAACCGCATCGGCTGCTTTTGTGTTTAATAGTTTTTAAATCACTGTGTGTTCTATTAAATCTTCCGCATTACAATTCAGCACCCTTGCAAGACTGACAAGGTATTCTGCCTGTGCTTTATTGATATTTTTCTGTCTTTGCTCGTAGTGCTGTATCATACGAACAGGTATATCGGAAAGCTCTGCAAGCTCTCTTTGGCTCAATCCCGCTCTTTTCCTGTAAATTTTAAGATTGGTTTCAGGCTTTGCCGTGTTATACAATTCATTCATTTTATCCGCAAAATGCCTTATATCCATTTCGTGGTAAGGCGAATACAGTGCCTTTATTTCGGTAATTGGGATATACTTAACAATTTCCGCAAACGGAATTGCCGTTTTCCATTGATAGTATGCCAGTGCCCATCCTGTCCAGTATTCTTCACTGCGGTCCTGCATATATCGGGGCTTTATGTTTCTCATATTCTCGCCCATACGCTCAAAAACATCATATGCAAGCTCAACGCCCGACTTCCCCGCAATAGTTGATGAATCTCCGCTTTCAAAGTCTTTTGCCACTCCTGATATGATAAATTTATCAAAGAAGTCTCCAATATCAAGTTGCAAATCATAGACTGCAAAATCAAGCATTCTGCCAAGTGCTGTTCGTGCTTTTTCAAGATAACTCTTATCGTAAGCGCCTGTCATCAGCCTTCATCTCCTCATCAATAATCTGAGTAATATAAATATCTCCGCGCTGTCTTTTGTTTCGTTCAACATCAAAATATTCCCGCCTTGCCGATTTGTCGCGCGCCTCTTTTTTAGTGTACCATATGCTGTTTTCGGCAATTTCATATCTTACAAAATTAACCTCATCAAATGCCTTTTTGCTTTTTAACACAAACTGCTGTCCTAAATTCCCCAAATGCATCGCATTATTCAGCTGTCTGTATGAAATTGTACCATTGATAAAGTCCTGAGCAAATGAGAAGTAACTGTCATCAGCACGGTATCCTATAATTGCATCATAATTCTCATAATCCACATGGAAATTTCTCATAATATATTCCTTTGCCTCTTTTGCCAATGCTGACGGAATGTCAAATTCACGGTTTTCAAGCAGAATAGAGAGCCAGTGAAGTACGGAATACTTTTTATCATTAAGATCAAGTATTTTTAGATTGTCAATATTGATTTCATATTCATTTGCATACCCGTCACGATTTTTATCCACACCCCATTCTTTCGCCATTTCCACTGTGTCGGTGCAATAAAACCCGAGTCCGTAATCATTATATGCCTTGCCCTTTCCGTATTCAGGTTTTTTTACTATATCTTTTGAACCGTGGTATATTTTCTTAATCACTGTTATCATCTCCGTTCTTGTTCATATTATACCTCTTTGGGTGTAGTTTGTCAAGCCTTTGTTTAGAAACTTCCTGGTTTTTTTAATAGCAAAAACCGCTTATAAAAGCGGTTTTTGCGTCATTATTCATCGTCATCATCAAATCTGAACAGATTTTCTTCATCCTCTTCCCGTCTATATTCGCTATCGTCCCAGTTATATGTGTATTCGCCCGTTGTATAACTGAATCCATCTTTGTCTATATATTCGTAATCGCCTGTTTCATAGTTAAAGCACCATTTTGACATATTACTTATCCTCCTCGTTTAGTACAAATTTCAGCATCTTAAAGGCAACTGTTTTTTTAGCATCTTTTTTTGATGAAGACTTTGAATAAAAAGGCTTTTTGTATTCTTTGATATTGCCTTCGCATTCCCATACAGGATTTCCGTCATCGTCATGCGTTTCCTTATACTTATAAGTTGGAATGGAAAAATATCCTCTTCGTGCTAATATTTCAAGTTGATTTATCGCATCGCTTTTATTTGGGTTTTCAATCTCGTCTCTTATTGTAAATTCTTTTATGGTTCCATCTTTTGTTAGGGTTTCATATGCCAGCTTACATACATTCATCCTTGCCTCTCTTTGTGATGCACCAAAGCCACGGAAAAGTTGCATATTATTTAATAGTTTTAAGTAACAATGATATTTTATCCTTGACCATTCCGACATAGGAACTTCTTGAGATATTCCATTAAACGGAGTGTAAAATGTAATTTCATATCCTTTTTTTTCAAACTTATATAACGGAATGACTCCATTAACATTCTGCTCCCATTCTTGAATTAAACTTACATAGTTTGTTTCTTCATCGTTTAGCAGAAATTCATCAGAATTTAGCATTATATCCGTCACAGATTCTATTTCTTCCATATCCCAATTTGAATCAATTGCCACCGCACCAATTATTGACTCAAACAAATCTTCCTTTACAGACATTTCATTTTGGACATTATTTTCAATATCGCTTTTGCCCATTTTAAGCCATTGCGCAAGCCCTAATTCATCTATTCTCTGTGCCAGATTCTTTTTTTCAACCATTCGGCTTTTTAATTTTGTTAATTCACCTTCACCTAACTCACAAGCAAACTCTTTTTCTACTGTTCCATACCTTTTAACAAGTAATTGGATTACAGCTAAATCTAACGCTTTATCTCCAATAAATTCAAGCACCTCATTATTTTCTCCTCCATTTTCTTCCGTAAAGGAACGCCTTGTAAATGCCTGTATCAGCAAGTCCTTATTTTTGAATACATACCCTCCTATTTGGTGTTCGACCATTCCAATAATAATTTCTTTTTCCATAATAAAAAATCCTTTCAGTAAAATATTTTTACTAAAAGGCATAATAATAGTCTGATGATACACTTATTCCGTACGCAAAAAAGTGTCAGACTAAATAAATTAAATTTTATTCTTTGTTTTCTTTTGTTTACTCATGTTCACTTGCATAAACAAGAATAAACACCAAAATACAATGTATAATATTTAATCCATTATGCCTAAAAGCATGTATATGGTATCATACAGAATTAACTTTGTCAATAAATTTCACCAATTTCATATGTGACTTTCTAACATTTTTCTAGCACTTTTCTAGCGAAAACCATGAAATTCATGAATAACGCGAAAACAGCCGATGCGAAAACTCACATCGGCCGCTTTAGTTTATTTATTAAGTTTTATTTTTCTGTCCCATAAGGCCAATCAATAATTCCGCCAAACTCTTTTACATTGGTGTATCCAAGTTTTGCAAGGCTTTCGGCTGCGATTTTGCTTCGTCTGCCGCTGCGACAATATACTAAAATCAGCTTGTCCTTATCAGGCAACATTTCTTCTGCTTTATTTTCAATTTCGGTATATGGAATCAGGATTGCATTTGGAATGTGTCCCTCGTCAAATTCGTCCTGTTCTCTTGTATCTAAAATGATATGTTCCTCGCCTGAATCCATTATCTTTTTCGCCTCTTCAGGCGTAATTTGTTCGTACATTGATTTTTCTCCTTTTTCTGAAACAATTATGGATGTCGGTCCGTCCGCTCCGCCGATAATTCCTATACTGCTATCGTTTCCGCAGGCGGTAAGCAGTATGCAAAGTAAAATTGATATGATACATAGTACTTTCTTCATCACTTTTCGCCTCGCTTCTTGGGTTTTGTTAGCTCAAAACTATCATAAATCATATTCTTAATATCCTCTGTGGGAACAGTTCCATCAAGAATAATAGAATTCCAATGCCATTTGTTCATATGATACGCCGGAACAACCGATTCATAATTACTTCGCCACATATAGGTAAGATTGGGATCACACTTAACATTAACCCAGATGTTACCCAGACGCTCGCAAATTGCTGCAAACATTTTTTGATTGCCCTTGTGGCGCATTACTGTCCAGTTAAAGTCGTGGAAGGGATAATCTTCGTATGTGTCATCAAGAGACAGACAAAAATCTATCACCTCTTGTCTTGTTCTCATGTTATCTCTCCTGACTAAAATTAAATACTATATTTCTCCAAATCTATCCTGCCGTCTGTTTCAAAAATGATGCCTTCAGACTCAAGCAGTTGTCTTTGAACGCCTTCACCGCCAAATGCAAAACCAGGTGCAACCTTTCCTTCTCGGTTTACAACTCTGTGGCATGGAATAATCCCCGGCTCAGGGTTTACATGCAGAGCATATCCCACAACCCTTGCCCAACGGGGATTCCCGGCAAGCAGTGCCACCTGACCATAGGTTGCAACCTTGCCTTTGGGAATATTTTTCACAACTTCATATATTTTTTCAAATGTGTTCATAGACTCACCTTTAAATTTTATGCTAAAGCAAGCAACTCTCTGTTGCTATCAGTTCAACAAATTGGAATTTGGCGAACTGACAAACTGAAATTTACTTGTGGCAATAGACTTTAATTGCTTCACAGATAAACGCCGCTGTACCGTCGGCATTCTTATCAATGTTATTTCTGAAGCGTTCATCTGCAACATACATCTGACCGAGACCCGATAGAATTTCGTTTGTGCAAATATAGTAATTCTCGGTGATATGGTTCTG
>JAIKVQ010000210.1 GCA_024685565.1 Bacillota bacterium | reverse complement strand
TCCCGCAAAAAAGCTTGTCAGCGGCACATTGTAGTCCTGTCGGTAGCAGGATATTTCAAGCTCCTCAATATAACCTGAAATCATGTCATAAACATAGTTCCAAGCATCTTTATTGCCATAGTTTAAGATATTATTTGTTGTTCCGGGAAGGCTCAAAAACCAATCAGGGTGCGCATTTATGACATTAGTATTGCTCCTTGCACGCTCCGGCTCTATCCAGAACATAATCTTTGAGTTTGTCTTTTTTGCTTCTTCTAACACATCTTGAAAACGCTTTGGGTGAGTTTCTTCATGGATATCCCATTCACCTACGCAAGCGTCCCAGTCGGACATTGAATTTGGCTGACATTTTCCGTACCAGCCCGCGTCAATCCATATTTCATCGAAAGTTATTCCGTTTTCCGCAAGTTTTTTAATGTGCCTTACAATATTTTCGCTCGGAACACTTCCGAAAAATCCTGCCGCAAAAAGTCCCTCTTTGTCAGCCTTTGTGCAGGCCATATGCGAAAAATGGTTTTTTATGAGCCGTCTGAATTTGTTATACTTGTCCTCATTTTCATCATATTCCATAATAAGAACAGATGATGTGCGTATTTTCTCATTCGGTTTTAAGTAGAAATTAGTTTCTTTTAACCCTGTTTTAACATGAACTCCGTTTTCACATTCTGTAAATTCCGCTTTCCAATCGCCTGTCCAGCCGATTGCAACTATATAACCCTTGTTATTTTGGGTAACATCAAAAATAGGGACATATTTATCGCTTGAACGACCGCCTCTGTTTGCAAATTTTTTGGTTGAATGTGGCAATTTATATAGGTAATCGTAATTGAAAGTATATTCGTCAAAGCATTCTCTTGCATTTTCCCAATACCTGTCCGATTCTACCATACCGTTCATTGAAACAACGCACAAATCGGTCTTTTTAGGAATATACATACTCCGCCTGTCCGCTCTATCAATGTCAAAAGGCAAAATCATATCACAGTCATTTATATCTGATATGATTTTGCTGTCTTTTTCTCCCGAATTTTCAAACCACAAAACCCATTCTGTCGCATTAAATTCATTATATTTATGCGTTTTGACAGTTATGGATAAATTCTTGTCTGTAACACCGTCTTTTAAATCCTTATATGTAATACTTTTACCGCCGTAATTGAAACTAAAATCCATATTTAAAATTTACTCCTTCTTATATAGTGTACAGGCAATCCGTCTCTAAAAAGATGTGAATCATTTGACAGAGTAGTAACCATAGGAACAGCTATCCCATTTTCATCTTTAAAATCAATCGCCGTCATTCCGGTATTGCAAATGTCAAAATGATTTGCAATATATGGATACGGTATATCAAGAAGACTTGATAAAAAGCTAACGCAAAAGCCCTGATGCGCAAATAATGCTATTCGTTTATCGTTTGGGTTTACGCATTTATACAAATGCCTTTCTCTGTCGTGTTCATAGCCAAGCTCCAGAATAAATTTATCCAGTTCTTTATCAACACGCTCTATGCTTTTACCAAAACTATACTCTTTCAGCTCTTCATTTTCATACCATCTGTATTTGGAATTTACTATGCTATTACTTGCAAGAATTTTTTTGAACTTTGTTTTATTAAAAAACCAATCTGTCTGCCCGCCATCACTAACTGTCAATTCATCCCATACATACTGCTCATTACAAAAATCAAGCCTCTTTATATCCTTTTTTAAAAGCTCGCATAACGGCTTTGCCGTAAGCTGCGCCCTGTTTGATGTTGACGAATATATTTCATCAATGCCATACATTGCAAGCCTTTTGGCTAAAGCCTCCGCCTGCCGTTCTCCTAAAGGCGAAAGCGAGTCAGGATTATATATTGCATCTCCGTGTCTTAAATAAAATAGTAGCATCTATATTTCCTCCGAGGTGGCGAGTGCTATAAAGCGTTCTCCCTTATCGTTTACCGCGCAATAGTAGTGGTAAACGATTCCGCTATCCTTTACCACACAGCTTTTATGCGCAAAAACATTTTCCCAATCATATTCGGGCTTAATGAGCGGCTCGCCGTCCCAAATTGTCCAGTCTGTCAGATTTTCCGATACCGCAAATGTGTTATATGCACCGCCGTTTTCTATCGAGCGGAAGAAAAACATAACATAAAGATCATCAATCTTCACAATCTGCGGGTCGCCTGATATAAGCAGATTTGGAATAGTTTTTGTTTCGTCAATAATAGGTTTATCCAGATACCGTTTCCAACGCTCTCCGTCGTCTGATACGGCAAGATATATTCTCTCCTTATTATCCAAAGGCTTTGCATTATATGCATTTACATATTTATGTCCCAAAGTCATAGCCTCATCAATAAACATATCGCTTTTATAAAGCGTCAGCGTTTCAAATTCTCTGCTATCTGCGTCTTTGGGCGACAAAATCGGCTTTTCAAATCTTATAAACTTGCCTATGGGACTATTGGCATAAGCAAGTCCCATTGAAAGCGGGTCGGTTTCATAGCCGTTTAAGTTACCGCCGAGATATGCCATATAGTATTTTCCGTTCACGGACTTTATCTCGCTTTTGCCGCCGAAATCGTTATCGACAAATGCGGCATAGCCTGCTATCTGTCTGCTGTCCCAATGCCCGTTTTCAATGCGTTCAAACAGTTTCCCCTCATAGTTCCAATTTATCAAATCATCGCTTGACGCAAGATGCGTTTCGTAGCCCGAATTTTCGACATTTTTATGTATCATGATATAGTACATATACCACTTTCCGTTATAACGGAATACCGATGGGCTGTCGGTTAGGTATTCATCGCTTTTTATAACTGCACCGTACTTATACGGCGTCTTGATTTTTTCATAGATTTCCTGCATTTTTTCCTTTGAGATCGCCATAAGTCTCTCCTTTAAGTTCTAATAAAATTTGAAGGCGACACAGGCATGAAAACCGTGCCGCCGTTTCATTAGCAATAATATTTTTAATCTTACTTACGGTGTAGGACAATTTATGGTTATTGCTTTTCTAAGGCCCATACAATTATCTAAATCATCCCACAAAAATGCCTTATATGTTCTTCCGGATACAGGGGTTGAAACGGTTAATTCATAATAAGTAACACCATTAGCCGTATCTGCCGAAGCTTTATTTAATATCTGTAGTCCTTCAAGCTCCGCACCGTTATAAGCTGCAAAGAACATCACGGGTGAAAGCAAATCATTGCTGTTTACAGAAGCCTTTGCCGTAATAGCGCTTCCCGCTGTAATGTTTGAACCGTTTGCTTTTTCATTATCACTTGAATCATATATTGCAAAGCTGTTAACCTGACTGCCGATATTAGAAATCTCATCTTTTGTATAACCTATCGAGCTAAGCTGTGCTCTTGTGTAATTCTCAATGAGTATTTCTTTTACTTTATCACCCATTGTAGCAGGATCAACCTTAACATCTTCAAAGAAATCCCCGCTTAAATGGAAGGTCGGGCGTATATGGTAATTGGTGTCATCTGCGTTTACATGGTTTAAGGTTCCCATTATACCTGTTCCGTCCGCTTTACCGCCGTTCTTGAATGAAGCAAATACCTTAGAGTTACTCCTCAATGTGCGGAGCCACCAGCCCTCCCAGCCGGTCGGGTCTTCATCATTATAATCGGAAAGCCAAAGTCCGAAGCGTCCGAAATATCCGATATATTCCGAATAACTCATAAGTCCTACCTTTAGAGTCCTTGTATTTCCGCCCCAATCACTGTCTCCTTCAAATGTCCATGCTTCC
>JAIKVQ010000209.1 GCA_024685565.1 Bacillota bacterium | reverse complement strand
TGTTGGAAGCGGAACAGAATATGAAAGTAAAGTGTCTCTCGGTTATTTAAACCAAAGCTTTCAAAACGCAGTTATGGAAGGGATTCGGTATGGATTAGAGCAGGGAGTGTATGGATGGGAGGTAACAGATTGCAGAATTTGTTTTGAATATGGTGTTTACTACAGCCCAGTCAGTACTCCGGCAGATTTCCGCTTTCTTGCGCCCATTGTGCTGGAACTGGCATTAAAAAAAGCAGGAACACAGGTTTTAGAACCCTATCTTTCTTTTACCCTGTTTGCACCGCAGGAATATCTTTCACGGGCTTATCATGATGCTGTGAAATACGATGCGGTAATTGAAACAACTTCAATAAAAAATAATGAAGCGATCTTAACTGGAGAAATACCAGCAAGACGGATTGGGGAATACAAAAGCGATCTGAATTTCTACACAAATGGAAGAAGCGTTTGCCTGACGGAATTGAAAGGGTATCAGGAAACTCCAGGGGAACCTGCTGTACAGCCCCGTCGCCCCAATAGCCGGCTGGATAAGGCTCGTCATATGTTTCAGAAGATCATGTAAGGTCTTGCGCAATGCAAGCGTTCATTGCTGGCTATTGCAAAATATCCTTGATAGAATCAGTATCAGAGAGGAGGAACTATTTTGAACAAGGAACAGACGGATATTACAACAGGAAAGCAAATACGTCATCTGCGGACACAATCGGGAATGACACAGGAGGAATTAGCCGGGGAACTAAATGTTACCCGGCAGGCGCTATCGAATTGGGAAAGGGATGTCAATGAACCCGATATAAATACGTTGAAAAAAATCTGCTTTCTTTTTGGAGTCCACATGGATGATCTTGCGAAGGAGGTAATAACAAAAATGGAAACTTATGAAAAAAAGGAGAAACGACAATTGAGTTTGAGGGGGTGTTGCAAACGCCCCTCATGCCCTGCCCTGCGGTCTGCTGTAAGGTAAGTGAAGCGGTCTGCCCGTACAATGGCAAGTCCGAATGGAAACGGGAAAACTTTGTTTTTCTGTTTCCGTCGGCGTAGCCTACGGAACGGGGCAGATTGTGACTGTCAAGGGGGAAAGGGTGGAGATTTCCGCAAGGAAATACTACCCGTACCTTGACTGGCTCAAAGCGGAACGGAACGGCTGTGGCTTCGCCCTCGTCCTCGTCCTGTATCAGCTATAAAACAAAAACAATCATCAACTATCGGGGAAAACCCCACACTCAACTGCTGTCGGTGTCGGAATCCCCCTCAATATCACCGCTCCCCCCGTCATGGAGAACAGGCAGGAAGTATTGTAACAGTCTGGTAGGGGCAGACATAAATGTGCGGTACAGCTTCGCTGTACTCTCTATAATAGGGAGACTGAAAAAATGAGACATAGCAGATTTTACGATATTGACAGCTTTTTCTTTGAAACAATCCATGCTGTCAGATACCGCTTCTACGCCCTTTTCAGCCGTTTCTACGGCTTTTTCTGTGGCTTCCTTGATATTGTTGCTTACCTTGTCCAAAATGGCTTTAACAGCCGTCAGAACGCTCTCTGTGGCAAGGGCAACAATATCTCTATGATAGGTTGCTCTGCTGATATGTAACTGCTCTTGGATTTCCTTTGCGGTTGCTCCGCTTTCACGCATAGCGAAAATAACCGCTCTGCGTTCCAGAATCACGGCTTCCTTGTTTTGCTTATTTTCGGCTTCTAAACGCTTCTCATAGGCTCTGCGGTTAGCTTCTGCCTTACGCTCTTTCTTGCTCTTGACTGCCGTAGACAGGAAAGGCAAGTCTTTCAATTCTTCCTCGGTAATTTCCAACAGCTTGATAATAGTTTCTTTCTTGTAACGGTAAGGAAGTCCGCTCTCAATCCTTTTGTCTGCACTGGCAGTCACCGTGATAACATAGGATTCATCAAAAGGGCAGGACAAATGAGCGTTAAAATCAAGGGTAAGATTCAACGCTTCCTCACTGGTATATTTCATTTCACGCAAGAAATAGCGATAAAGGAATAAAGCTAATTCACGCTTACAATCTGCCCCTGTACGGCTACAAAGCACCTTGCGGATTTCCTCACAATAGCTTTTAAGGACTTGACGGAAAGACACGAACTCCCCAATAGAATAGATATTTCCATTCTTGTAACAATAGTCCTTGTCCTCTGTGGCAGGGCATAAGTCCTTATGTAGCTTTATCCAGTTGTCCGTTTCGTGGTAGTTCGTGAAGTCTGGCATATCTCCCTCGGAGAGATTCAGACGCACGGCAATATCCCTTACATACTTACGCTGTCTTTCGGTATAATAGAAATACCTCTACATATGAAAACTGGGGAATGTCTTCTAGTCTTGTAAATCAGGCATGGGAAGTATCTCCTGAAAATGTAACTGTAAGTTATACAACGGGGTCAGACACCGAATCATTCAACATTGATCACAGACCATAACATAAAAAAATAGAGGTCGGCAATATTCGCCGACCTCTATTTTTTTTGCCATAACGGTTTACCCGTATGCGCATATCGTGTACGGGTAAACCGTTATGTTATAGATTTAGTGTAATATGTTGACAAACATTTTCGGGTATGGTATAATAGAAAATGAAAAAGAGGCTCGTCTGAGCGAGGGTAAATAGTGTTTAGGCTCAGAGCGTTCCGGGAAATTGCCGGAGGTACATTATTTTATAATGTAGAAGCCGTTTAGGTTTGATACACCTATATGATACATAGGCTTGTCGCAGTAACCTTGTGAATTGAAAAAATGTATCATTGACCTTTGTGTAAGTAATCTTTTGAAAGCACATTGTAAGCAAACGTATCGTTGAATGTAGCCGGACATACTGACAAATTGCCGGAGAGATGCTGTACTCTACAAAAAGCCGACAGAACCTTAACTGCCGTAGAAAGTGATTAAAATAATAAATAAGGCTGCACACATAAGCAAGAAGAAAAAGTGTCGGAATTTAATTCCAAACCGGTCACACATAAGACCTTAAAAAGTGTATTTTGCTGAATGCAGAGAATTTAATTCTTGCAGGAGGCGGCTTTAGCTTTAACACCATTTGAACATCAGAGAAAGGAGGTTTTTCTGATGGGAAGAAAAAACAAAGCTTATTCTAAAACTCTTCATCAGCAAGCATACGATAAATTGACAAGTATGCAAGCCTTTGGCGAAAGCAAAAAAGAGGCTATGAAGAACGGAACGGAGAAAGACAAAATATTTTCCTTTAACACCTACAAGAGTTATTGGAAACATATAAAATATTTTATTAAGTACGTGCAGGAAACCGATCTGAAATGCACAACATTAAAAAGTGCAAAAAAATATGTAAATGAGTGGTTGCAGAAAAGAGAGGCAGAGGGGTTGTCAGCTTCGACAATGCACCTTGAGGCGAAAGCGTTGGGTAAGCTCTATGGCATTAGTCCCGATGATGAAAATTATTATCAGCCTCCGAAACGACACAGGGAAGATATAAAGAGGAGCAGAGGAACGGCAAAGAGAGACCATCATTTTTCAGAAAAAAACAATGATGAGCTTGTGAAATTCTGTAAGGGAACAGGCTTGAGGAGATGTGAGCTGTCCTCGATTAAGGGTGGGGATATAATAACCAAAACCGAAATCGAGGCGGAAATAACAAAGCTGGAGAGCATACCAGAGGACAAGCGAACGGCCGCCGATGAGAAGCAGTTAGGAATTTTGAAAGATACAAGATACTTTGAGGAAGAATATTATGTGCATATCCGAAAAGGTATAGGCAAGGGTGGCAGAGAACGATATAGCCCGATTATCGGAGAACATCAGAAGCAGATTGCCGACAGAATTATAAAAACACCGGAAGAAAAAAAGGTGTGGGAGCATATACACGGAGCTGCCGACATACACGGTTACAGAGCCGAGTATGCAACTGCGGTGTATAAAGCTCATGCAAGTGATATTAAAGATATTCCGTATGATAAAATTAACAAGGGAACAGGAAGAAAATATCAAAGTGATGTTTACACCTGCAGAAAGGACGAGGTAAAGAGAAAACTTGATAGAGCTGCGATGACAATGTGCAGTAAAGCTCTCGGACATAATAGAGCAGAAGTTTTTGCTACAAATTACCTTAGAGGATTGTAAGGGGGTGCGGAAATGTCTGAATATGTTAAAAAAACACCCTTTGGCGGATATAAAGAAGTGCAAGGGGGATATTCAAGCTCTGAATGGGAATATGTGATATTAACCAGGAAAGAATATAACAACCAAGAAACAGAATTAAGGGTAGCAAAAGCCGGGAAAAGTGAAGCAGAAGAAAAAGCCCGAAAAAATATAGATAGAGCAAATGTTGAAGCAAAAAGAGAAATAAATGAGGCATACAAAGCTGCTGATGAGCAAGTGGAAAAGATTAAACAGGAGCTTGCTGCAGCAAATGCTGAAATCGAATACCAACGTGGGCTGAATGAAAATCTTTTGAGAATTAACCGGGAACGTGCGAACGCCGACAGAAAATTAAAACCAAAAAAGGAGCATACAGGGTATGTTGTATGCTCTTCATCAGAAAAAGATTATACTTTCAGAATAAACAGAAAAAACCATAAAATTGTTTTATGGGAGACGGTTCTGCAGAGTCCGTACACGATAGATTTTACAGAGGAACAGGCAAGAAAGCAGATAATTGATGAATTATTTGTAAAAGATGAAAACGGACAATTTTTTATTTCAAAAATAGGAATTACTGCCGGTTATTCAAACGGCTATGCTGCTATGATAGAAGATAATGAATGGTCAAAAATTCATAAAAAATACAATGTTATGCTTGAAAGAAAGTTAAGAATGAATTTTCGATTGGGATATTGGGAAATAGCCTTTTATCACACAAAACCGTTATCTTGCGTTCCGAAAGATATGCGTATGTGTTGATGGTTGCCAGAGGCTCAAAAACGGCTCTTAAATCGTTTTTAAGGCGATCGTGTGGGGTTTTATATTAAACAGGCTTAAAACGAACAAAAGCGGCCTGTAACAGCCGCTTTTGTTTCTAAATTTGTTCGATTTCTGAAAACACAACATTTATTACCTTTGTCAAAATCTCCTTTGGGAGCTGCTCCACAACCGTGTGCGGTCTTGCATTAAGATCTAATGCCTTGACGTGTTCACATAAAATAACACCGGTTGTCTGCGTTCTGTTATCTAAAGGGATATGCAAAGGGAATTTATTGTTTGTGTTTGTTATGGGGCAAATTATAGCAAGATTGGTTTTCTGATTGAAAAAATCATTGCTTACTACTACTGCCGGGCGGTAGCCAGCTTGTTCGTGTCCTTTTTGGGGATCAAAGCTGACTTTTATAATATCTCCTTGACTTACCATACTTCTTCTCCTACCGGCTGTCCCCAATCCATTTCAACCGGAACATATTCGCCGTCAAAATTAGCAAAAAGTTCCATGATGTTTTTTCTTGGCTCTGCTTTTTCAATTATGATTTTGTTTTTGTCGGCGCTTAATACAAGCTGCTCATCGTCACTCCATTGAACTGCATCGAGCAGAAACTTTGGGATTCTGATCCCTTGACTATTGCCCCACTTCTGAATGGTTGTTGTCATTTAGAACACCTCCATTATTAGTATATACATAGTATATCCGATTTTTGCGGATTTGTCAATGGTATTTTATAGATTTATAAAAAATATTTTTGTGGGGATAATAAAATTTATCACAATATATTGTATTTTGAGAAAATTTATGGTATTATAAAAGTGCTGAAAAAATTCATTGATAATATATGCCCCGTATAGCCCTTTAGGGCTACTAAAAAAAATAAAAAAATATTTTTTATAAATCTATGGAAAAAGTCGGAGAGGAATATGGGGGTGAGCGTAACCTGTGGTAAGGGTGCGTAAACTCCAGCGGAGTTTTCCACGCTTTCCATAGGTGGAGCGAGGGGGAAAAGGGAGAGGTGACTTTTTCTTTAAGGGAGCGTAAGCGACCGCTTTTTTGCTCTCCCTTTTCCCCCTTTATTGTTGGGAGGTGTTTTTATGCTGTCTGATAGGTCTGAATTGTTAAAACAACAAAGATTTTTATATATAAATAAAAATGCGTTGCTTAATCAGTTTTATGAGCAGATTGAGCCGTATGATTTTTATAGATACATATTTCCTGAAGGAGCTTTTGAGCGAAAAGGACACTATGAAGATAATAAACCTAATGCTATTGCTGTGACGATTGAAAAAAAGTATAAAGAAAACGGTATTGCGGTTGAGCTTAAAAGAAATGGTAAAGGGAAAAGATATACAATTACGGATAATCTCGAAGAGTTGAATGAGCTTAACAAGTCTGAATTTACTATTATGTCTCCAATTTCGTATTACGGAAAACAGCGAAATGCTAAAAACGCTCGGTATTTGTATGCTTTGGTGTTTGACCTTGATGGTGTAGATATGCCGCAGCTCCGGGACGTGCTTCATCAGATGGATAAAGATATTTTGCCAAAGGCTACCTTTGTCGTAAATAGTGGTACCGGGTTGCATTTATATTATGTTTTGGATGAGCCTGTTCCTATGTATCCGCAAAATCAGTTGTATATGAAAGAGTTGAAATATGCTTTGACTCGGCAGATATGGAATAGGTTTACTTCTACGATTAAAGAACCGCAAATGCAGGGAATAATGCAGGGTTTCAGAGTGATTGGAACGTGTACCAAACTGGGAGAAAAATACCCTGTTGTTGCTTATTCGGTTGGAGATAGAATTTCTTTAGATGAACTTTTAACTTTTATTCCTGATTCAAACGGAGAACAGCAGCACGTTAAAAGTATTATGATGAAAAGCCGGTTATCAATCGAGGAGGCAAAAGAAAAATATCCTGATTGGTATGAAAAGCGGATAGTAAGAAAAGAGCGCCGGGGCAGATGGACTATAAAAAGAGATTTATATGATTGGTGGCTTAATCGAATTAAAACTGAAATAAAAGTCGGTCATAGATTTTATGGTATAATGACATTGGCTATATATGCAAAAAAATGTTGTATCGAAGAAGGCGAGCTGATGAGGGATGCTTATTCTCTTTTAGAAGTTTATGACGATATGAGTATTGAGGATATAAACCGATTTACCGAAGATGATGTAAAATGTGCTTTGGAAATGTATAATGAGGACTATGTTACATTCCCAAGAGATGATATTGCAAAATTGTCCGGTCTGCAGATTGAAAAAAATAAAAGAAACGGCAGAAAACAGGCTGAACACGTTAAGCTGATGAATTTTGTGCGTGATGAAATAAATGGCAATGTGAATTGGAGAGCTGGGAACGGCAGAAAAAGTAAAAAGAATGTTATAATGGAGTATATGAGAGAAAATCCGGGTATAACAAAAAAGGCAGCAATAGCAAGAGCTGTGGGAGCAGATAGAAATACGGTTATTAAATACTATGATGAAATAGTTGCCGAGCTGCAGCAGGAACGTCTGCGAGCCGAGCGCTTGGAACAGCTTGAGCGTGACGGTCATATTGCAGTTAAAATAACACCGTCACAGAAATTAAGCGATTATATTTTAGGTGAATTAAAAAAATAAAATAATATTAGGAGTGTGTGTTATGGCTCATCTTACGGTTGGTATGCGATTAGAGGGGACAAAGGGAAGCATTGTAAAGTCTATGGAGTATATGCAAATGCACGGTATTAAATTTATTCAATCCAAAGGTTTTTATGGAGAAGATGAGGGAAAAGAAAAAGTAAGAGTATATACAACGGCTCTGATAGACTTCCCTCAAGATGGAGATGAATTTCTTAAAGATATTGCAAGAATAAATGCCGGTGAAAATATAAATAGTGATGAGTCAGAGGAATAGGTGTAATTATGAGTAAAACTGTAAAACAAATTGCTGATGAACTTGGTGTATCAAAGCAAGCTGTTCATCAAAAAAGAAAGAGTAAGGAACTGTCAACAGCTTTACAGCCGTTTACGTCAACGGTTGACGGTGTCGTTTACATATCAGTTGACGGTGAAAATCTTATAAAACAGGCATTTTTGAAAAATGACCGTAAACAAGTTGATGATAAGTTGTCGTCAACGGTTGACGGTTCGTTTACACCCTCGTTTACACCTCCGGAGGATAGCGAAGTAGTATTTTTAAGGGGGCAAGTGGAGAAGTTGCAGGCGGAGCTTGAAAAAGAAAGAGAGCATAACCGGGAAAAAGATAAACAGCTTCTTGAAACATTAAATAAATTAGCAGAAAGTCAAGCGGCCTTGTCTGCCGGACAAGCTGCAGATAAACAAAAGGCTTTGGCTGAAAAAATAATTGAGGGCAATAAGCAGCTCTCTGATGAGGCGCTTGCTTCAGAAAAATCGCAACATTTTCTCAGAAAGATTTTTTGTCGAAAAAAGAAATAATAAAATATTGGTTAATTTTTCTAAAACTATTGCTATTACATAAGATATATGATATAATAAAATCAGATTATTTAATGCTTTCTTTTCAGATGCAGATGTGTTATAATTACTACATTTCCAAAAAGGAGTTAAAAAATATGCGGCAAGGTATTCTTAAATAAAACTATAATCAAATAGTGGGAACAAAAAACTTTGGGATGTCCTTTGGAACAAGGGCTTAGTTTTTTGTACCAAATTTAAGAATACTTTTGCCTTATTTATATTGACATGGCAAGAAAAGTGGCAAGTACCTATTGGTGCGTGTCTTTTATGTGTATGTCCACAGATTGTATCCCCAGTGGTAAAAGTATTTTACTGCTGGGGATTTTTATGCCTTTTTTTGGCTGTGAATGGAGGACGACATATGAAAATAATTAATATCGGCATTCTTGCGCATGTTGATGCAGGAAAAACAACACTGACAGAAAGCCTGCTGTATACAAGCGGGGCAATCATGGAACCAGGTAGTGTAGATAAAGGTACAACAAGAACGGACTCTATGGCTTTGGAACGTCAAAGGAAAATTACAATTCAGGCTGCCGTTACATCTTTTCGCTGGAAAGGGTACAAAGTTAATCTTGTGGACACCCCCGGACACATGGACTTTTTAACAGAAGTGCATCGCTCCTTATCGGTTCTGGATGGAGCAATTTTAGTAGTGTCCGCAAAAGATGGTGTACAAGCCCAGACCAGAGTGCTGTTTCATGCGCTAAGGAAAATGAAGATACCAACAATCATTTTTATCAATAAAATAGATCAAAGTGGTGTTGTTCTTGAGCAAACTTATCAAAATATCAGAGAAAAATTGACAGAAGATATGATTGTTATGCAGGAAGTTCATTTCTGTTCAGAAATAATACTTTCTGATGTTGCAGATTTTGAAAAGTGGGATGCTGTAATTGCTGGGAATGATGATATTTTAGAAAAATATCTTTCAGGAGTCCCTTTGACACTGTGGGAACTGCAAAAAGAAATAAAACGAAGGGTACAAAGGGGAACGCTTTTTCCGGTATATCATGGAAGCGCAAAAGACAATATCGGGGTAAAAGAATTGCTTGAAGTGATTACAGAAGTTTTTTCATTGGAAACAGACGACAGTCAATCGGAATTGTGTGGGTATGTATTTAAAATTGAATATACCGAGCAGAAAAAACGACGTTGCTATTTAAGGCTCTATAGCGGTACGCTTTGTTTACGGGAAACGATTCTTTTGTCAAAAAAGGAAAAAATTAAAATTACAGAGATGTCAATTCCATTTGATGGAGAAATCGTCCCAACAGACACCGCTGATTCCGGGGAGATTGTTATTTTATCTGACAATACATTAAAACTAAATGATGTTCTAGGAGATGAAAAACTATTGCCACGCAAGGCGTGGACGGATAATCCCCTGCCGTTTTTTCGGACAACGATAGAGCCAATCAAAGCAGAGCAAAGGGGAGTATTACTGGATGCCCTTACAGAGATTGCGGATACTGATCCGCTTCTGCATTTTATGATTGATTCTATCACTCATGAAATTATTCTTTCCTTTTTGGGAAAAGTACAATTGGAAGTTGTTTGTTCTTTATTAAATGAAAAATATAGTGTCGAGGTAGCAATAAAAGAGCCTACCGTTATTTATCTGGAAAGACCACGAAAAGAGGCTCATTATACAATTCATATTGAAGTACCGCCAAATCCCTTTTGGGCGTCGATTGGTTTGGCTGTCACTCCTCTTCCTGTTGGAAGCGGAACAGAATATGAAAGTAAAGTGTCTCTCGGTTATTTAAACCAAAGCTTTCAAAACGCAGTTATGGAAGGGATTCGGTATGGATTAGAGCAGGGAGTGTATGGATGGGAGGTAACAGATTGCAGAATTTG
>JAIKVQ010000184.1 GCA_024685565.1 Bacillota bacterium | reverse complement strand
CCCAACTGGATTTCGTTGGTGATTAATGAATTGAATAACGGAAGGTCTATTGATTATTTCGGTAAGAATGGTTTAGGATATGGAGGTCATTCTTTTGTTTGTGACGGCTATAAACAAAGAGTATTGTTGGGTGGATACAAGTTCCATTTCAACTGGGGTTGGAATGGCAAAAAAGATGGTTGGTTTGTATTAGACAAACTCACACCGGGAAATCACAATTTTTCATTTTACCATAAAGCCATATTTAACATATATCCTACGAGTTGTTTTTTGAACATCATTATGGAATGTGGAAAGTATTTTTCAAGCGGAATGGTCGAAGAACTTGCTGCAATAGACAGTTTTCAAAACAATGGTTATGGCTATATAATAAGCAATAATGCGAGCGTTCATTTGCAGGCTGGCGAAGAAATTTTGCTTACCAACGGATTCTATGCAGCTCCGGGCTCTGATTTTCAGGCGACAATTGCCCCTTGTTCGTCAGCAGCAACTTCTTTTCCCGATTATATGGCAAATGGAATCACCGATGACAATTCCACCGACACCCTTCCTGCTCCCAAATTGCTACAAGTCGGCAACACGGACGCATTCGATGCGTCCCTACAGGTGTACCCCAACCCCACCGACGACCTCTTGTACATCGAATTGTCTGGCGGTGCGGGGATCTCGAACGTTGCGCTGTACGACCTACAGGGACGTTTTGTAAGGGCGAATAATCATTCGCCCCTACGGGGGACAACCACATCGTTGGACGTGAAATCCGTTCTCGCAGGTGTATATATCCTTCGCGTGACGGATGCAGACGGGAGAGAATACCACCGGAAAGTTGTCAGGAAGTAACGGTTTTCGAAGTCGTTGAAGAGACGGGGCAGACCCGTCTCTTCAACTTTAATTATATGCATTTTGAAACAAGCAAAACATAAAATGTGCAATACTTTATAATTAATTACTTGTTTCTTGTCAAGATCTATTGGTTGGGCAAAGTAGGCTGCTTAATACCATGCTCTCTGCCATTATAGCACAAACCGATGGCAGAGAGGCAGGTACATAGCAGGGAAATCGCCAGTCATTTGCATAGGATAACGAAATCCCTGCTTTTAGAAAAGTACCCGTAAGGAGTGCATGACAAAGCAACTGCAAAAATAGTAAAATATTTGCAGTTCTGTACAGAAAAATAAAATTGTTTTCAGAAAAAAATAGACAAAAATGAAAAAAAATATCATATTGACTATAGTAGTCATATTTGTAGGTGCAATCATAATGAGTTGCGAGAAAGAAAAAACAAATAATTTACAATATCAAACGTTAAAAGATTTGAATATTGACAATATAACAATTTCCAATGGGATGTTAAGTTTTTCATCATGGGAACAATATTTTGCGACGGTAGAAGCTCTCGGCAATGCATGCGAAAATTGGACTCGGAATTATGTTGATAGCCTTATTAAAGTTCTTGGAACGGATGATGATGACATTTTGAACGATGCAATTCAAAAAGAAGGATTCAACCAATTCCAACCTTTGTGTGATTTTGCTAAAGCCATGGATTTTAATAGCATGTACGAAGTTCTTGAAAATTCAGAAAAAGAATGGATGAACACACCTAATTCGGCAGTTGAAGACAATCCTTTCATAAAGACTGAATTAGAACGTTATCAAAGTGCTTTGCATAATGTAGACGGTGATGTTATGATTGATGGTCAAATTTTCAATCCTGATAAATGTATAAGTGACGATGGTGATTGCTTAAGACGCAACAAATATGACGATAGTAAATCTTTTACATACAAGAACAAAGGTAGACTGCTTGTCGGGAAAATATCAACCAGAAGTGCTTACTTGCCTGCTTCTACCACATTATACACAGTAAAGAACAACGGAACCAAATTACTATGGACAAGCGGCATTTATGTCGCTTCAGGCGGGAACAAGTGGATAACATGTGCAGCTGGTGATGTTCCAGAAAACATACTACCCTTACCTGACAAAAGCAAAAGAAGGGATGCTCTCTGCTACACTTCTGTCACTACTCTTACACATTCTTTGACATGTGTAATAATACCATATCCTGCTTCGTTGTTAAGTTCTCATGCGGCGACAAAAGTTAGTGGAGCCTCTGTTAATTTGGCTATGTAAAATAATTAATGAAAAAGGTTATAAATATACTGGCAACTTTTCTTTTTGTTTTCCCGTTTATCCTCAACGCATTGAATGCACAGGAAAAGAAACTG
>JAIKVQ010000161.1 GCA_024685565.1 Bacillota bacterium | reverse complement strand
GCTGTATCATAAAAGTCAGGTTATAAAACAGCCTGATGTTATGCTTATATACAGCTACCTTAATATGAATCCGAAGGGTGCAAATTATGCGCTGAATTGGGATTACTATGAAAAGATGTGCGAATCGTCTTCGTCGCTTTCATACACACCGCACGCGATTTGTGCGGCGGATAATGGAAGAATGCTGTCGGCGTATAATTATCTTATGGAATCAACATATATGGATATAAAAGATATCCATAAATGCACTTGGCAGGGCGTTCACTCAGGCTGTCTTGCAGGTGCGTGGTATGGCGTTTTCCGTGGTATTGCCGGAATTGTGTGCAGAGAAGACCATATTGAAATAAATCCGCATATGATACCTTGGTGGAAAAATGTAAAATTTAATTTTATCTATAAAGGCGGTAAAATCAGCGTTTCCATAACGCAGGATGCATATAGCATAGAGTCTTGCAAGGATGTGAAAATTATTTTTAAAGGCAGAGAAATAGTTGTGTCCGCAGGGGAAAATGTGAAAATAAATCTTTAGACAGAGGGAAAAAGCAGTGCTCGGAGTACAGATTTACAGATTAAAACATCAAATTTTTCTATTGATTATCAGCTACTGGGGCTATTGTTTGCAATGCTTCCGAAAATTATAATTTTTGCTCTGTTCCAAAAACGGATAATGGGCGGAATAAATATCGGCGGAGTCAAGGATTGATGCAGGTTACAATAAATGCGTCATTTTAAAACAGGAGGCAAGGATGAAGATTTATAAATTTCCAAAAGAATACGAAAAAAAATCATCGGAATACAGAGTAAGCTGTTGCGGCAAGGAAATAGAAGTTTACAGCTGCGATGTTTCGGCTATTCCTTTTAATCAAGTTTGGTCGGGATATCAAAGACCTGAAAATCAAACAGAAAAATCAGGATATGTGTTGCTTTCATCAGATGATGCGGTTGAGCTTGAGATAGCTCCAAAGCATAGCTTTGAAACTTTAACAGTCCGTCCGTTATCAAAAGGAATCAAACCGACAGTTGATAACGGCAAAGTAAAAGTGTCATTTCCCAAAGCGGGGCAATATACTGTTGAATTTGACGATTCTCATCATGTTTTGAATGTTTTTATCAATCCCGAAAAAGAATTTAAGGTAGATAAAGATAGTGAAGATGTCATATATTTTGGCGCAGGAGTACATTATGTAGATAAGCGCATAATATTAAAAGATGGCCAAACAGTTTTTATTGATGAAGGTGCGGTTGTATACGGTGCTATTGAAGCCGTCGATAAGAATGATGTTAAAATAATCGGATACGGGATACTCGATAACAGCCGTATGAACCGAGCTAACGAAATGAATGGCTGTGCAGTTCTTGATCCAAATGCATTGGAGATGACAGGAAACCCGATTTTTCTGAATCGTTGCCATAATGTTCGGATAGAAGGCGTAACATTTGTTAATTCATCGGGGTGGAATATATACCTTGATGGCTGTACCGATGTGACGGTCGATAACATCAAAATTATAGGTCAATGGAGATATAATGCCGACGGCTGTGATTTTTGTAATTGCAAAAATTCTGTTATAAAAAACAGCTTTTTAAGGACATTTGATGATTGTATTGTCATGAAAGGCTTTAGGCTAAATAATAGTCTGCCGCTTGAAAATATTGTCGCGGAAAATTGTGTGCTGTGGTGCGATTGGGGCAGAGCGTTGGAGGTTGGAGCTGAAACAAGTGCGCCATATATGAAAAATGTCTTTTTTAGAAATTGTGATATTATATACGGCTGTCATGTAATGCTTGATATACAACACGGCGATAAGGCAAAAATAAGCGATGTTCATTTTGAGGATATTCGCATTGAGTATCGGAAAAAGGGTGAATATCCGCTAATTCAGGAGAAAAAAGACGCGGTTTATGAAAATAAAGACGAAAGATATATGCCTGTTTTATTTGAGCTTATAGCAGGAACAACAATGTGGTCGATTGATGAGAATTCAGGAATCCTTCAAGATGTGTATTTTAAAAATATTGAAATAACAACGGAGGACGGACGAATACCGATAGGCTCAAGAATTCTTGTCCGCGATGGTAAAAAGAAAATAAAAGGCATATATTTTGAAAATATAACTGTAAACGGAGCTGTATGTGATGCAGATACTCTCAAGGTGAGTGTGTATTCAGGTGCCTGCGATATTTTTTGGAAAAATTAAAAGAGTATTTTGAAATAAATCCGCATATAATTCCATGGTGGAAAGCTGTAAAATTCAATTTTATTTATAAGGGCAGTAAAATCAGTGCTTCCATAACGCAGGACACATATAGCATAAACTCTTGCGAAGATGTAAAAATTATTTTTAAAGGCAGAGAAATATTAGTATCCGCAGGGGAAAATGTAAAAATAAATCTTTAGACAGAGGGAATAAAGCTATGATAAAAGCGGTAATATTTGATTTAGACGGCGTAATCATATCGACTGATGACTGTCACTATGAGGCTTGGAAAAAACTTGCAGATGAAGAAGGCATATATTTTGACAGAAAAATAAATGACCGACTTCGCGGAGTAAGCCGAATGGCAAGCCTTGAAATCGTGCTTGAAAAGTCGGAGAAGGTATATACTGAGAAAGAAAAAGCCGAGCTTGCAGAAAGAAAGAATAACTATTACAAGGAATTTATTAAAAAACTCACGCCAAACGACATTTTGCCTGGCGTTATGGATAATTTGGAAGAATTAAAGCAAAACGGCATAAAAATTGCAATCGGATCATCAAGCAAAAATACGCCTATAATATTAAAGCAAATCGGACTTGACAGGTATTTTGACGCAGTTTCAGACGGAAATAATATAACAAAATCAAAGCCCGACCCCGAAGTGTTTTTAAAAGCTGCCGAAATGCTAAAAATACCACCCGAAAACTGCCTTGTAGTAGAAGATGCCGACGCAGGGATTGAGGCAGGGAAAAAAGGCGGAATGAAAACGTTGTCGGTACACGGTGCAAAAGGT
>JAIKVQ010000146.1 GCA_024685565.1 Bacillota bacterium | reverse complement strand
GTTTCAACCTTTGAGCCTGACATAGTAAGGGCGTCGTTATATTCTTTAGGGGTTATACCGTTTATATCGGTATAGTCATTAAACCAACTCATTGGCACTTTCATTTATATCAGTCCTTTCCTATTAAAATTGCTTTAAGAATTTAACATCATTTTCAAAGAATAAGCGTATGTCATTTATATCATATCTGCCCATAACAAGGCGTTCAAGACCTATACCGAAAGCAAATCCTGAGTAGATTTCAGGGTCAATTCCGCAGTTTTTAAGCACTTTCGGGTGAACCATACCACCTCCCAGAATTTCAATCCAACCCTCGCCTTTGCAAACAGGACAGCCTTTTCCACCGCAGTTAAAGCACTGGCGGTCAGCCTCTAAAGACGGCTCTGTGAATGGGAAGTGATGAGGTCTGAAACGGCATACAGCGTCATTTCCGTAAATCGATTTTATCAAGGCTTCAAGTGTGCCTTTTAAATCCGCCATAGTTATACCCTTATCAACTACAAGTCCCTCAATCTGGTGGAAAATAGGGGAGTGTGTTGCATCAACCGAGTCACTTCTGTAAACCATACCGGGTGCAATTACGCGGATAGGCGGTTTCGTATTTTCCATAACGCGTATCTGCATAGGTGAGGTTTGTGTACGAAGCACTATGTTGTCCTCAATATAGAAAGAGTCCTGCGTATCTCTTGCAGGGTGATTTTTAGGAATATTTAAAGCCTCAAAATTGTAGTAATCGGTTTCAACATCAGGCCCCTCGGCAATTTGGAAACCCATACCGATTACTGCGTCGGTAAATTCATTAAGCACCTTTGTTAAGGGGTGCAGATTTCCTATTTCCTGCTTTTTTCCCGGCATAGTGATGTCAATCGTTTCCGATTTGAGCTTTGCATCGCGTATTGCCTTTGTAAGCTCCGATTTCTTTTCATCAATTTCAGTCGTCAAAAACTCGCGTATTTCATTTGCAAGTGCGCCTATTTTAGGGCGTTCCTCGCCTGAAAGCGCACCCATACCCTTTAAAATTGCGGTAAGCTCGCCCTTTTTTCCTAAATACTTAATTCTCAGCTCTTCCAAAGACTCAACCGATTGCGCCTTTTTTAAATGCTCTTCAGCAGCTTTTTTGATTAGTTCAAGCTGTTCCCTCATATCAATTCCTCCTTTAAAAACACATAAAAAAATGCTTCGCCCAAAACAGGGACGAAGCATAAAGTTCCGCGGTACCACCCATATTTCCGCAAAATAGCGGACACTCATTCAAGGACTTACGCGCCTCTTGCGGCACAGACTACACACAAAAACGCTTCACCTGTGCGGCTCGGAAAGGAATTTCAAGCTATGTCTGTACCGCTGCGGCTCACAGCCGATGGCCGCAACTCTCTTTTGGAAAACATAACCCTACTTAATTTCGTCATCACCTTTAAAATCGTGAATAATTATATCACAAAGCACGGCAAATTACAATAGTTTTTGTAAATTTTTTTGTGTGCAGGAATATAATGAACTATAAGGGGGGATTTTTGTGGAAGATAACGTAAAAGCAAAGCTTTCCAAAATACTGTCGGGGCTTGGCGGAGTAAAGGGGAAAACAGCACAAGTTTCGGAATTTATTAACTCAAAGCAAGGAAAAGAGCTTTTGGAATCGCTTTCCGAATCGGATAAAAAGGCGATTATGCAAAAATTTTTGAGTATGGACGCAAAAGAGATCGGTGAAAAATTGAAAAATTTTGATCAATCGTCTATTGGCAATATAACTGCTGATGATGTGAGAAAAAAGCTGAGGTGATTAAAAAATGGCGGATATGATGAGTACATTAAGAGGCATTTTGGGTGATGATGCTGACGGCAAAATCCAGAATGCGATGAATATTTTAAGAAACAGCGGACTTATGGAGCAAAACCAAGATAAGAGCGCTGATTTGTCCAAGGTGGCGGAGAAAGTAGAAGAGCAAATACAAACTGCTGAACCTGCACACAAAAGCACGGGGAGTTCGCAAATGGCACTTTCGCCCGAGGGACTGGAATTTATCGGTCAAATTAAGTCAATGGTGAACAGAATGTCAAACACAAACGACACAAGGAGCGACCTTTTACGCTCACTACGGCCGTTTATGCGCAGTGAGAGGCAACAGGCAATAGATAAGGCAATAAGAATTATGAACATAGGCAGATTTGCAGGACTTTTGGGCAGGAAGTAGGGAGATAGGATATGTATAGGAGGTATTACAGCTATAACGATATGCCGCAGATAATAACGCATAATGACGAGGTGAAAAAGCCTGAAAAAAAGCAGGAACAAAAAAAGGAAGAGATATGCAAGCCTGCGCAAAATAACAAGATTTTCGGCAGTCTTGAGCTTGACGATATCATTTTGGGCATTGTAATCCTTGCACTTTTAATAGATGACGGCGACGACAGCGTTCTTCTGCTCGCACTTGCGGTGATATTTTTAACAGGAATGAATTAAAAAGGGGCTGTAGCAAAACGATTTTTTAATCGAATTGCCACAGCTCCTTTATATTTTCTTACAAGTGCAAAAGCGTTGTTGCAATATTAAAGTAGATAAAAAGCGACATAGCGTCAACGATTGTCGTAATAAACGGACTTGCCATAACGGCAGGGTCAAAGCCGATTTTTTTGGCGAGAAGAGGAAGCGTACAGCCCACAAGCTTTGCAAAAAACACCGTGCATACAAGAGTTATGCACACTACAGCGGCTATAGGGAGCGCTGCCTCTTTTAAAATCATCATTTTTACAAAATTTGCGCCGGCAAGCACTATTCCGCACAAAAGGGACACACGCATTTCTTTCCAGATAGTTTTAAAAATATCGCCAAAATCAATTTCATCAAGCGAAATACCGCGGATTATGGTAACAGACGCCTGACTTCCCGAATTTCCGCCCGTATCCATAAGCATAGGAATAAAGGTGGATAAAACGAGCGAGCTTTGGAGCGCTGTTTCAAAATGCGCGATTATCCTTGCCGTAAAGGTTGCGGAAATCATAAGGAGCAAAAGCCACGGAATTCTCTGTAAAAATGTGTCCCAGACGCCTGTTTTCAAGTACGGCTTTTCCGACGGCGTGATAGCCGCCATCTTTTCAATATCCTCGGTAGCCTCTTCTTCAATGACGTCGATAGCGTCGTCGACGGTTACAATGCCGACAAGACGGTCTTCGTTATCAACAACGGGAAGAGAGAGAAAGTCGTATTTAGAAAGCGCACGCGCAACGTCCTCTTTATCGTCCATTGTGTTAACGCTTATTGGATTTTTCTCCATTATATCGGATATGACGCATTCCTCCTCCGAAAGGAGCAAATCTTTTGCCGAAACAAGACCTTTTAAAACCCTGTTTCTGTCGGTCACATAACAGGTGTAAATCGTTTCCTTATCAACGCCTGTTCTGCGTATTTTGGTGAAAGCGTCACGCACCGTCATATCCTCTTTTAAGTCGATAAACTCTATTGTCATAATAGAGCCCGCACTGTCTTTCGGGTATTTTAATATTTCATTTATGCTGTGGCGCATTTCAGGCGCGGTGTGCTGTATAATACGCTTTACAACGTTTGAGGGCATCTCCTCGATAATATCGACCGCGTCGTCTAAGTAAAGCTCATCTAAGACGTCTTTTAGCTCGGTATCGGAAAATCCGCGGATAAGCATTTCCTGTGTGTCTGAATCAAGCTCGACAAAGACCTCTGCAGCACTTTCCTTTGGCAATAGTCTGTATAAAAGAGGCATATACCGCTCGGGCAAATCATCAAACAGCTGGGCTATATCCACAGGCTCCATATCGGAGAGGATAGCTTTCAGTTTGGTGTACTGCTTTCCGTTTATAAGTTCAATGATGTCATTTATCATAGCATAAGCCTCCTTTTTTTGTATTTAATCTAACGTAATAACATCTCCGCTATTTTGTTTTGACGGTGTTTCTGCAGCCGCAGGCGGTGTTTCTGTTTTTGGCGGAGTGTCTGCAGCAGATGTGTGTCCGCCGTCAATATTTATTGCACTATTGTTTTCAGTATCGCGAGACGGGGTACTTTCGTTTTCTGTATCAGTCTCCGTATTTAATCCGGCAGATGTTTCCTTTTCCGAATTTCTGTAATTACCGCTTGAATTATTGCAGTACTTTGACGGAACAGTGCCTTTTACAAAGTACTCCTTGTGCGCGTACTGACAGCCGGGAGATGCAAGTTTTCCTGTGCGCTGACAGATTGAAACGGCTGTAACGTTATTTGGTACAGGTATTTCTTTTGCTTCAAGGTTTTCGTGGACCTTGGTCATAACCTTTTTCCATATTGAGACCGATGCGTTTGTTGAAACGCCCTGAGGTTTGTTGTCATATCCGTACCATACGGCGCCGACGTAGTAGGGTGTAAAGCCTACAAACCATTTGTCGTGGTTGCTGTTCGTTGTTCCTGTTTTACCGTATGAGGGCATATTTTCAAGGCGTGCCGCGCGTCCTGTGCCTGCGCTTCCGTTAACAACTTCATACAGAAAACTTGTCATAATAAACGCATTTGCCTCGCTTAAAACACGGTTTGATTTTGGAGTAAATTCAAGTAAAACCTTGCCTCTGCTGTCAACAACCTTTGTAAAGGTATGCGGTGTAATGTAGATGCCTTTATTTACAAATACCGAATATGCCGCAGCCATCTCCTTTACCGAAACGCCTTTTGTA
>JAIKVQ010000101.1 GCA_024685565.1 Bacillota bacterium | reverse complement strand
TTAGAGGGCGGAAAAGAGCTTGCATCAGATTATTTCTTAGAAAGACGCGAGATGGGCTGTATCAATATCGGCGGAAAAGGTATTATCACGGTTGACGGTGTAGAATATGAAATGAACCCAAGAGACGGAATATATATAGGCAGAGGCAATAAAGAGGTAAAATTTAAGTGTGTGGATACGGAAAATCCGCCAAAATTCTATGTTTCCTCCTGCCCTGCACATAAGGAGTATCCAATTGTCAAAATTGATATCACAAAAGCTAAAAAAGTGCCTTGCGGAAGCGTAGAAGACTGCAATAAGAGAGTTATAAATCAGTATATTCACCCTGAGGTTATGAAATCATGCCAATTATCAATGGGACTCACACAGCTTGAAGTAGGCTCAAACTGGAATACAATGCCTTCACATACTCATGATAGAAGAATGGAGGTATATCTTTATCTTGATATGGGAGAAAATGATGCAGTATTCCATATGATGGGCGAACCAAATGAAACACGCCACATAATTATGCACAATGAAGAAGCAGTAATTTCGCCGAGCTGGTCAATCCATTCGGGAGTAGGTACTAAGAATTACTCATTTATATGGGCAATGTGCGGTGAAAATCAGGAATTTGATGATATGGACCATATCGAAACCAAAGATTTGAGGTAATGAAAATGGAAAAATATATACCAGTAGTGGTAATAAAAGAACTTTCAGAGGTGGATAAAATCCTGCCTGCATTAAAGAAAAACGGCATAAACTGTGCAGAAATAACTTTCCGTACTGCTTGTGCAAAAGAAGCAATAGAGCTTGCTGTGAAAAACTATCCTGATATGATCGTCGGTGCAGGAACTGTTATAAATGAAAAACAGTGCGAAGAGGCAATAGAAGCCGGGGCAAGGTTTATTGTATCTCCAGGTCTTTCTGTTAGGGTAGCAGAGTTTTGTAAGGAAAAGAATATACCATATTATCCCGGCTGTGTAACCCCTACTGAAATTATGCAGGCGTTAGAGCTTGGAATTACAACAGTTAAATTCTTCCCTGCAAATGTTTATGGCGGACTAAAGGCTTTAAAAGCACTTTCTGCACCCTTCCCGCAGGTTAAGTTTATACCCACGGGAGGCGTTGACAGAATCAATATTGACGAATTTTTAGCATTTGATAAAATAGCGGCAATAGGCGGGAGCTTTTTTGTAAAAGAGGCTTTAGAAAAGGAGGAGCAAAATGGCTAAGATAGTAACTATGGGAGAGATAATGTTAAGACTTTCTACTCCTAACAATGAAAAAATTATTCAGGCTTATGAATTTGATATTAACTATGGCGGAGGCGAGGCGAATGTTGCGGTATCGCTTGCCAATTACGGGCATAATGCCGAATTTGTCACAAAGGTGCCTGATAATCCGATAGGTGCAGCAGCTGTTGCGGCACTTAGAAAGTATGGAGTTGAAACAAAGCATATCGCAAAAGGCGGAGAAAGGCTTGGTATATACTTTTTAGAAACAGGCTCTGCTATGCGTGCATCAAGTGTAATTTATGATCGTGCTCACTCTGCAATTTCCGAGGCAGATATTTCGGACTTTGATTTTGATGAAATATTTAAAGATGCGGACTGGTTCCACTTTACAGGCATAACCCCTGCTGTATCCGATAAAGCGGCAGAGCTTACAGAAGAAGCATTAAAAGCTGCTAAAAAGCACGGTGTTAAAATAAGCTGTGACCTTAATTTCAGAAAAAAGCTGTGGTCAAGTGAAAAGGCAAAAAAGGTTATGACAAATCTTATGCAGTATGTTGATGTATGTATAGGAAATGAAGAGGACGCAGAAAAAGTTTTAGGATTTAAGCCTGGAAATACAGATGTAACAAGCGGAGAACTTGAGCTTGCGGGATATAAGAGCATTTTTGAGCAAATGGTTGAAAAATTCAATTTTGAATATGTAATTAGCTCACTTCGTGTCAGCCATTCAGCATCGGATAATGGTTGGTCGGCGTGTATATATTCAAGGGACACTAAGGAATTTTACCATTCAAGAGAGTATAGAATAACACCGATTGTAGATAGAGTAGGCGGAGGCGACAGCTTTGCCGGCGGTGTTATCTGCGGATTTGTTGACGGTAAGGATTTTAAGCAGGCGCTTGAATACGGCGTTGCAGCATCAGCCTTAAAACATACAATCCCAGGAGACTTTAACTTAGTAACACGTAGCGATGTAGACGCATTAGCAGGCGGAGACGATTCGGGAAGAGTACAAAGATAAGGGAGGAAGAAAGAATATGTCACAGTTTGATTTAACAGGAAAAATTGCACTTATAACAGGTGCGTCATACGGAATAGGTTTTGCTATTGCAAAAGGCTATGCAAAAGCCGGAGCAACAATAGTTTTTAA
>JAIKVQ010000032.1 GCA_024685565.1 Bacillota bacterium | reverse complement strand
AACGCCACATAAGAGGCGGTCTTGCAACACGCGAAAAATATCTGCGCCTAACGAAATCTAAATAACCAAAAAAAGCGGCGATTTTAAAATCTCCGCTTTTTTTACAGTCTGTTTACCAAATAAGGTATCGTCTTCTCGAACTCAACACCATACCAATGCCTATCCTTATCAGGCATAGTCACTTTGATACACTCAACTACATAGTCAGCCGCAAGCTTCAAGGCTTCCTTTATATCCATACCGCGCATAATTCCCCCAATTGCAACAGACGAGAAAATGTCGCCCGTACCGTGAAATTTCGCGTCAATCTTTTCATTGAAATAATAGAAAAATTCGTCTTTTTCACTATCGTACATCGCAACGCCAAGCTTATCAGGCTCTAAACTAACACCTGTTAAAACTGGCGTTTTTATTCCCAAATCGGCAAATTTCTTTAAAATGTCCTCCACATACGCTTTATCATACCCCTCTTCAATATACGGGACATCGAGCATAAAGGACGCTTCCGTAATATTCGGGACAATTATATCTGCCTTTTTGCATAGCGTCAGCATATGATGTGCAAATTCGGGTGTAAAACCTGTATAAAGCTTTCCGTTATCCGCCATAGCAGGATCCACAAAAGCAAGTGTCTTTTTCGGCTTTTTACAAATAAAGTCTTTCATTAAATCAATCTGCTCAAAAGAGCCTAAATATCCCGTATAAATAGCGTCAAATTCAATGTTTTCGCTTTTCCAATGGTCGAAAATTTTAGTAATATCCTCCGACAAATCACGGAATGTGAAGTTCTTAAATCCTCCCGTATGTGTTGACAAAACAGCTGTAGGAAGTATTGTCGCCTCAACTCCCATTGCAGAAATTACGGGAAGTGCAACCGTTAGAGAACACTTGCCAAAGCAAGATATATCCTGTATTGTAACTACTCTTTTCATAAGCTATTACCTCCTTTTAAATGCCTATACAAATAGTATGTTTTGCATTATAGCATAAATAATAAATACAGTCAAGCACTTTTTAACAAAAAAGCCGCCATAGGCGGCATTTTTTACTTAGCACTAATCTTTGCCAGCTTTAAAGCAAGCTGAGATTTTTTTCTTGCAGCAGTGTTCTTATGAAGAATACCCTGCTTTACGCCCTTGTCAAGTTTTGACACAGCCTCACTGAACAAAGCCTTTGCTTCGTCAAGATTCTTCTCATCTGCAGCTGCTTCAAACCTTTTCACAGCAGTTTTGAGTGCTGTTTTGTGCATCTGGTTTATCAATGTCTTCTTTTCGATAACCAAAACACGCTTTTTCGCTGATTTGATGTTAGGCATAATATCACCTCCGAATAATTTAATACATAATACCCAACTATTCTATCACATCAAAACAGAAAAAGCAAGCACTTTTTCAAATTTTTTCATATTTTTTTAATATCCACGCGTACCATTAAGACTTTCGTCGTTATCAATCCATTCCTGCACCTTTATAATTCTGTAATCATCTTTTGTATCGCGAATAACGACAGCATCTATGCCTGCATTTATAATCATCCGCTTGCACATCGAACAGCAACAGCTGCCCTTAACAATACTGCCATCAGACATTTCAAGTCCAACCAGATAAAGAGTTGCACCTATAAGCTCATTTCGTGAAGCGGAGATTATAGCATTTGCCTCAGCATGCACACTGCGACACATTTCATAGCGCTCACCTCTCGGAATTTGCATCTTTTGTCGAATACAAACCCCCAAATCACTGCAATTTCTTCTGCCCCTTGGTGCACCTACATAACCCGTTGAAATGATTTCATCATTCTTCACGATAATCGCCCCGTAATTACGGCGCAGACAGGTTCCCCTTTCCGCCACCGTCTGGGCAATATCAAGATAATAATTGCGTTTATCGCGTCTTTCCATATGTACATTACTCCTTATATTATTTTTTTATAGTATTCAAGCGACTTATAATGCTTTTCGCTTTTACTTAAAATATAGTTTTCACATATTTGTGAAATAGTTTCCTTCGCTTCTTTCGGTAAAACAAAGGAAAAAATGCGTTTTGTATCCGATTTTAATATGTACAGCATAGCCTCTTTTACGCCAGAGGGCAGAATGACCGCGCTGTGAGTCCTGCAAGAGGCGCAAACAGCTCCTCCTGAAAAGTCAAAGGCCTCTAAGCTATCCTTACTGCCACATTTTATACATGTTTCAAGATTTGGTTCATAGCCCGAATACTGCATAATTTTAAGTTCAAAAACAGCTTTTGCAATCTGTGGGTCGATTTCCTTATATGAAAGTGCGTAAAGAGTGTTCAAAATGAGTGCAAGAATTTCTCCGTCTGCGGCAGAAAAGCTATCACTCAAAATATCAAGAAAATAACCCGCAAGAGCAAGTTTTTTTATATCCTCGGATATAGGATAAAAGGTTTCTATTATTTCAGCTGATTCCACACGGTAAATATCGCCTCTGGTTTTTACAAGCACAAATTCCGCAAAACAAAGAGGCTGACTGGCGGCAAGGAGGCGGCTCTTTTTACTTTTAATCCCGTAAACACAGGCAGAAATCACGCCCAGCCCCTCCGCAAAAAGCGTCAGCATACAGTTTGATTCCGAGTAATCCGTCCTTCTTGCAACGATTGCTCTTGCTTTGACAGCGTCCATTGCTTTTCCCTCGCATTTTTTATTTCGCGATGCAGAAGATATGAATTGATGTCCCCCGTCGCCTTAAATATATCCCATGAAACATTTTCAAAATCCATAAAATTACCCCCTTTTATAAATTAGGGTTGGTAATTTCTTTTTAAATATACTGTAACTTTTTGGTTATGCGTCAAATCCAAAACTGCGAATCGTTTTTTCACTGTTTCTCCAATCATTTCTGACCTTTACCCAAAGCTCTAAATAGACTTTTTTATCAAGCATTTTTTCAATATCGCATCTTGCATATTTGCCAATTTTTTTCAGCATTTCGCCGTTTTTGCCGATTATTATTCCTTTATGACTCGCCTTTTCACAGTAAATTGAGGCATATATCTTGGTTATACGGTCAAGCTCCGACATTTTTTCTATTTGAACCGCTATACCGTGCGGAACTTCTTTATCCAAAAAACGCAAAATCTTTTCGCGTATAATTTCCTCAGCTATGCCTTTTTCCTGCTGATCGGTTATAAGCTCTTCATCATCATAAAACTTAGGTCCCTCGGGAAGCAGTTTTTTCAACTCATCAAGCAAAATATCCACACCGTCGCCCGTCTTTGCACTGATAGGCACAATTGCTGAAAAGTTGTTCAAATTGGAGTAATCCGCAATTACAGGAAGAAGCTCCTCCTTTTTTGCCGCGTCTGCCTTATTTATTGCCAAAATGCAGTCAGCACCCGATTTTTGTATGCTCTTGGCTATTTCGCGTTCAGTCTGTGATATTTTCCTCTGCGCATCCACCATAAAAATAACTATATCAACGTCATTTATTGTATCTGTCGCGGTTTTTACCATAAATTCCCCAAGCTTATTATGCGGTTTATGGATACCGGGGGTATCGGTAAAAATTATTTGATGATTTTTATCGTTAAATATGGCAAGAATTTTATTTCTTGTGGTCTGGGGCTTGTCCGAAACAATTGCTATTTTCTGTCCTGCTAAGGCGTTTAGAAGAGTTGATTTCCCGACGTTTGGAAGACCTATTATTGCAGCAAACCCTGACTTAAACTTTTTTTCCATTTTTACCTCCGAATATGACAAAGCCGAGTAAAATAAATCCTACGGAAAGACAAGGCAGCAGAATACTTTTTGTTGTGAATATATATTTTAAAGTGTCTAAAATCCTTTCGGTGTTTCCAAAGAGGAATATACCGACAAAGACCGATATAACCGCAAGCATTAACACTGCACCTGCCGATGCATCCTTTGCGAATTTTGCCGACGGCTTTATTTCATCCGTTGCGGTATTCACCGCCTGTTCTAAAGCCGTATTAAAAAGCTCTGCGCCGATAACCGCACCTATCGTGAGAATAAGCACCGCCCACTCTGTTCGGCTTATCCCGTAAAAGTGCGCAAAAATTGATATAAGCACCGCAATCATGATATGAAACCGCAGATGCGCCTCACTCCTTATTGCTCCTAAAAAACCGCAAACAGCGTAGTAAAAACTCATACTCCACCTCGTGTTATCTTAAGCAAATTAAGTATTTCCTCCTGACGGTCAAACATTTCCCGCTCCTGTTCCTCATCCATGTGGTCATATCCCAAAAGATGCAACATTGAATGGACGGTCAAGAAAGCCATTTCACGCAGGAAACTGTGCCCGTATTCCTCAGCCTGGGATTTAGCACGCTCGGCACAGATTACGATATCCCCCAGCATAAGATTGTCCCCGTCCAAATCATAATCGTCGGTTATCATTTTTCTGTTTTCGTCAAATTCAAGCATAGGAAAGGACAAAACATCGGTTACAGCATCAATATTGCGCGTTTCTCGGTTAATCCTGCGAATTTCGTCTGCATCTACAATCGTCACGCTTATTTCTGCTGAAAAATCGCAGTTCTCGCAGTCAAGAGTTTTCATTATTACCCGCTCTATCGTTTCCGTTATTTCGTCCTCTATCGGTAGCTTGTCCTGGTTATTTTCCAGTATGATTTCTGCCATTTCTGCGTTTTTTCTCCTGTTCATTATCATATTTTTCATATGCTTTAATAATCTTTTGTACCAATGGGTGTCTCACCACGTCTTTTTCGGTAAGAATGGAAAATTCTATTCCCTCTATCCCGGAAAGCACTTTCTGTGCAATTTTAAGACCTGACTTTTTACCATCGGGAAGGTCAATCTGCGTTATATCTCCGGTAACTACCGCCTGCGAGCCAAAACCTATTCTGGTTAAAAACATTTTCATCTGCTCAGGCGTTGTATTCTGTGCCTCATCAAGGATAATAAATGCGTTGTCAAGGGTGCGTCCTCTCATATATGCGAGTGGTGCAACCTCTATCATTCCGCGTTCCTGATACTTTGCAAAACCCTCTCCGCCAAGCATTTCATACATACCGTCATAAAGCGGTCTTAAATATGGGTCAACCTTATTTTGCAAATCGCCCGGCAAAAATCCAAGCTTTTCGCCCGCCTCAACCGCCGGACGTGTGAGAATTATACGGCTTACTTTTTTGCTTTTTAGTGCCGTTACCGCCTTTGCCACTGCAAGATATGTCTTTCCCGTACCTGCGGGACCTATGCCGAAAACCACCGTATTTTCATCTATTGCATCAACATACTTCTTCTGTCCCAGTGTTTTTGTTTTTATTGGACAGCCTTTATTATTTATCGCGATACAGCCGTCACCGAGAAGTCTTAAATCTGTACCGCCCGCTTCCGCCTGCATTGAAATTGCGTACAAAATCTTTTGCTCATCAAGTGTTTCGCCACTTAGCAAAACCTGCAATAAGATATTTACGACTTCGCCCGCTTTTTCAATATTTTCCTCGTCACCCGATATCTTTATTTGATTATCTCGGGTAGTAATTGACACATCAAGGCTCTTTTCCAAAAGCTTTAAATTCGAGTCAAAATCCCCGAAAAAGTCTGCAAGGTCAATCTCCTCCGGCAGACTGATTATTCTTTGGTTCAATAACATTCACCTCTTCAATTCGTTTCTCAGTACCTATTTCTTCTATAAAATCCATTGTGACAGTAACTTTTACCGTTTCTTCGTCTATCCTTTCGTGCGTACAGTTTTTGCTTATAAGCTGTGCTCTCTGCAACAATTCGTGCGAAATATCACGTTCTAACTCTTTTTCGGCAAAACTTACCGCCGTTTCATAGGAAATCGGTTCCTTTTGAGTTTCATATTCCTTAATTTCGTTTATTTTAAGTCCGATACCTATGTAATTGTTTCGTCCTATTCTCGCGTCAAAATGCCTTTCTTGGCTGTCATAATTTTCAAAGCGTATTCTATCCTTAATATAAAGCGGAATTTGCCATTTATAAAGTTTTAACGTTAAAAATCTCTGGACTCTTCCGGTATATGTTTTATAGCAGTAATACTGCTTATATGTTCCCGATTTGGTATGGTTTGTATATGCCTCGACTATGCCTTTTGAATGTACCTGATACCCTTTGGTATCGTTAAAATCAAAAGTTCCCGAAATAATCGTTTCGCCTGCCGTTACCGCCTGATTATTTTCTGCAACCAAACGCCCTTTTTGCGTTATAACCCGTTTTATTATTCCGTTTCTCATAGCGATTATGTCGCAAGGAGTGTCAGCGTCAAATATTTCCGGCGGAATAACGCTTTTTCTGACTCTTATAACCGCTTTTGTACCCCTTAAATATACCCAGCACCAGCAAATATCATCTGCTCTGTTTAAAATAATGTTTTTCATTTCTTCAGGTTTTTTAAGGCTCGGCTTAAACGCTCCGATTTTAAGTCCTGCAAGTTCTGCCGCTGTTTCTATATTCTTAATATTTACATCTTTATCGGCGTCGTAATCTATGCTCCATATAAACTGTGAACCTGCTGTAAGAGTCAGAATAAACAGGCACGAAACTGCCAAAACTCCCCTCTTCTTTTTAAGCCTTGCTATAAAAAACGGAAGTCCGCACCTTTTATTTACCTTTATTTTCCAAATGCCCGCAAGTTCTAAAATCCGCCTGTAGTCGGCAAGGGGCATTTTTGCTCTTATCTCATCGCCTTCGTATTCAATGTCGAAAATTTTATATCCCGATTCTGCCGACTTTGAAATAAACTTTTCTTTATTATTCCCTGTTACAGACAGTATAACATATCCGTTTAAAAAATGGAAGATTTTTGCGAAAAACAATTTTAAAAACCTCCGAATTATATAAATTTAACTTCTTCTATTTTTCCTCGGATTAAAATACAGCTCTCTTTTATTGCCTTTATGTTAAAATCTTTTCCCGAAATTGCAATAACGCTGTTCTTGCACTTTAACTTTACGGCGTCCTTTTTATATTCCTCTAAGGACATAAAATTCTCAATATATGCCTCTTCCTCACCCAATATAGTTATTCTCGGAACATTCCCCGCGGCATCATAGGCAATATCAAAAATATCGCATACTGCTTTTAAACCCTCCAAAAAACTCACCTCTTGCAAAAATTATATGCTATATTTTTTCGGTAAATGTCATATTCATTTATAGGGGGTGCTTACGTGAAAAAGACTGTTTTAAATGTTTTGATGGTTATAATAACTGTATTTATGATATTTTTCCCTGAAAAGTCAATACTTTACTCAAAGCAAGCACTCAGTATGTGCTATGAAATAATAATACCATCTCTTTTTCCGTTTTTCGTATGTTCAGGAATTTTGGTGTATTCAGGCTTCGCCCAAACTCTTTCAGCACTTTTCCGTCCCGTTATGAAACCGCTTTTTAACGTCAACGAAAACGGCGCGGCAGCATTTGTATTAGGGATTATAAGCGGTTATCCCTTGGGCGCTGTCACCACATGCCAGCTTTATGAGAATGCGTATCTTTCAAAAAGCGAGGCTGAAAGACTTTTGGCATTCTGCAACAATTCAGGACCTTTGTTTATTTTGGGTGCTGTCGGTACAGCAATGTTTAAAAACCCAAAAATAGGCATTATTCTTTACATATCTCACATAGTTTCTGCTGTTTTAGTAGGGATTTTGGCAAGATTTTACCAAAAAGATAAATTTTGTGCACCTAAAAGCCGTTTAACAAACGTTTACGAAAGTCCTTCCGAGATTTTCTCAAAAGTTCTTGCTAACTCCATAAACAGTATTTTGACCGTATGCGGTGCAATAATTTTCTTCTTTACGGTATCAGGTATAGTTATGGGTTTTATGCCTTTCAGTCCGCCCTTAAATGCATTTTTTTCTGCGCTTTTGGAGTTTACGGGGGGTATAAAAAGAATAAGCCTTATCTCTGTTCCGCTTAGTCTGCGCATTATTGTTTCCTCTTTCTGCGTAGGTTTTGCAGGTCTTTGCGTACATATTCAGGTAATGGCTGTAACTGCACGGTACGGACTAAGCCTTAAACCATATATATTTGGAAAATTTTTGCACGGGATTTTCTCCGCCGCTTTGACATATCTTTTGCTTAAGCTGTTTCCGCAGACGGTCAGCGTATTCAAAATGAGCGGCGCCGCTTTTTCCGGAGGCTTTTATTTCGGCAGTATGTATGTTATTTTCTCTGCTTTTACCATTTTATTTATGTCCATAATAACCCTGATATTATTGCACAACAAAAGGGACGCTTAAATGCGTCCCCGATTTTGACTTAATCACAAAGTAAGAGATTCCTCTTTATGCTTTTCAAAGCATTCGCTGCAGTAAACAGGGCGGTCGTCCTTAGGCAGGAACGGAACCTTGTCAATCTTTCCGCAGTCAGCACATGTGATTTCGTGCATTTCTCTGTTTTGTCTTATGCTGTTTTTCCTTGCAACTCTGCACTCTTTGCATCTTATAGGCTCATTCTGAAAGCCTTTTTCAGCATAAAATTCCTGTTCGCCTGCAGAAAAAATGAATTCCTTGCCGCAGTCCTTACAGATTAGAGTTTTGTCTTCGTACATTATAAGTTCCCTCACTTTGAATAATAAAAAATTTCTCGCACCTGCATAAAATACTTTACACAGACTTAGAAAGATTATAGCATCTATTTAAGGCTTTGTCAAGATAAAAATTATATAATTTTACTAACTAATTCACAAATTTTTCGATATTTTTTATACTTTTTCGACAAAATGGTGCCTTGTTTTTTAATCATTATTGCAAACCTCTGTCTAAATTATTGATTTTCTTTCCCTTATATGCTATACTGTTTTTAATTCATTCAGAAAGGAAATTATTATGTACGGAATGGGAAAAATTTTTAATACAAAATACGGTGGTCTAATCTTCTCCCTGCTCTGCGGTATAGCATATTTTATAATAATTCTTTCATTTATTTTAAAAAACACCGCCCAAGGAGGATTGCTTGCATTCTTTTTTTCCCCCGCAATAATTGCAGGTGCTGCTCTTATAATAATAAAAACGGTAAAAAGGTTACAGGAAGAGGAAAAATTCCGCAACATAAACTTGTTTTTATATTCTCACATTATCCTTATGGCTTTAAGTATTTTCTTTTTAATAGATTTGCTCAAATAAAAATAAGGCTTGAAATTTCAAGCCTTATTTTTATTTATTCGTCTATTTCCAGACCGTCAACAGTTATATTGACATCCTTATAAGCTGACATACCTGTTCCGGCAGGAATAAGCTTACCTATGATTACATTTTCCTTAAGTCCCAAAAGCGGGTCAACCTTGCCCTTTATTGCTGCATCTGTCAAGACTTTTGTTGTTTCCTGGAAAGATGCCGCTGACATAAATGAGTTGGTTGCAAGAGATGCTTTTGTTATACCCAAGAGAACACTTGAGTAAGAAACAAGATTTTCGCTTCCCTGCTCTTTTAATCTCTCATTCTCTTCCTCAACCTCAAATCTGTCTACCATAGAGCCGATTAAAAGGTCAGAGTCGCCTGCATCATCAATTCTTACCTTGCGGAGCATTTGTTTTGTGATAATCTCAACGTGCTTATCATTGATATCAACACCCTGCATACGGTAAGTTCTCTGAACTTCTCTTGTGATATAAACCTGTACCGCCTTCGGTCCGTTAATTCTTAAAATGTCGCCCGGATATGCAGAACCAAGAGTAATCTCTTCACCCTTTTCAACTGTATCGCCCGTTTCAACCCTTATGGTTGAGCCGTAAGGAATAACATAGGTCTTTGCCTCGCCTGTTTCATCATTAGAAACGGTGACTTCACGCCTGCGCTTAGCTTCAGAAACGGTAACTTTACCCGCAATCTCGGTAAGGATTGCAATACCCTTAGGCTTTCTTGCCTCAAACAACTCCTCGACACGGGGAAGACCCTGCGTAACGTCCGCTCCGCCTGCGACACCGCCCGCGTGGAAGTTTCTCATCGTGAGCTGTGTACCTGGTTCTCCGATGGACTGAGCCGCAATAATTCCGACTGCCTCTCCCACATTTACCAGCTTACCTGTCGCAAGGTTTACGCCATAGCACTTTGAGCATACGCCGTTTTTGGTACGGCAGGTTAGAACGCTCCTTATCTCAACAGACTCAATGCCTGCTGCGATTATTTTATCAGCTTGTTCGTCTGTTATCAGGTGGTCGGCAAGCGCCAAAACTTCGCCTGTTTTCGGATTTACAACATCGTGAAGCGCCGTACGTCCTACAATACGGTCTTTCAAAGGCTCAATTACTTCATTTCCGTCCTTTATAGCACGGACAACCTCTCCCTCCTGAGCATGACAATCCTTTTCGCGGATTATGACGTCCTGAGATACGTCAACCAAACGTCTTGTAAGGTAACCTGAGTCTGCTGTTCTGAGAGCTGTGTCGGTAAGACCTTTACGCGCACCGTGTGAAGATACAAAGTACTCCAAAACATTAAGACCTTCACGGAAGTTTGCACGGATAGGAATTTCTACCGCACGTCCCTTGGTATCCGCCATAAGTCCGCGCATACCTGCAAGCTGTCTTATCTGATTTACACTGCCTCGGGCGCCTGAATCCGCCATCATGAAGATAGGATTGAACTTATCCATATTCTCCATCATAGCGTCGGTAACCTTATCGGTAGTTGAACTCCAGACCTTTATAACTTCATTATAACGCTCTTCATTTGTAAGCATACCTCTTCTGTACTGCTTGGATATTGAATCAATCTGCTTTTCCGCAACGTCCAAAAGCTCCTGTTTCTTTTCAGGCACTTCGATATCGCTGACAGCAACCGTAAGGGCGCCGAGCGTTGAATACTTATATCCTGTCGCCTTGATTAAGTCAAGCACTTCTGCTGTTTTTGTTGTATCATGCACGCGGATACATCTGTCAATAATGTTTCCAAGCTGTTTCTTGCCTACAATTCCTGTAATCTCAAGATCAAGTATTGTGTCAGAGCCCTCGGTTCTGTCAACATAACCCAAATCCTGAGGAATATTCATATTAAATATTATTCTTCCGACTGTTGCGTCAACTATTCTTTGGTAAGAAACGCCGTGGACGGTCTTTTCACGTCTAACTTTAATCGGCGTATGAAGTCCCACAGCACCGTTATAGTATGCCAAAAGTGCCTCATCTTCCGATGTGTAATAGTGCGGATGCCATTCCTCATCTTTATTTCTGCCTGGATAATCCTTGCCGCCGATTTCGTCATCTTTTTCT
>JAIKVQ010000059.1 GCA_024685565.1 Bacillota bacterium | reverse complement strand
TCTTACATGGAAGAAATGGCCGAAATGTCTTTGATAGACACCGGCGTAACAGCAGAATACGGAGATAAGCTTTTAACACTTTCGACCTGTGATTATCAGGAAGAAAACGGAAGATTTGTTGTAGTCGCAAAAAGAATCGACTGAGCGTAAGTCAAAGGAGAAAAAAATGGGAGTATTGAAGACTAAAAAGAAATTACCCAGGAGAGTAAAGAAAACCATAAGGAGAACTGTATCGGCTCTTTGCATGGTAAGTGCTATAATCGTGGCACTTGTTCCCGCAAAGCCGATTGAAGGTTATACGGATATTCCTGCGACGGAGAAAGCGGCGTTTAATTATGCGTACGGAATTAAAGACGACGGAAACGATGACGTTCAAATGTCAAATGCCGTTGATTTGGGAAAATACAGACCGAATAATTCATTAAACGATTCCGATATATATAAAACCTACTATGTTCGTACCGATCCTCAGGGAAACTATGAATATTGGTGGAAATTTAAAGTTTATGCGCAGAATGTCGGCGGTTCAAGCTATGGTGTAATCTGCGATTATAATACTCTTTATCAGACTGATTTGCTTGAAATCAATAAGTACCAGCCTATTGAGTATTTAACTGTAAGTAAGACAGTATATGATAGTTTCTATCAGGCGTTTATAGACGGTAAAACCGCTGACTCAGCTCCAAGTGGCAATGTACCCAATGTTACTATTAACGGTAAGTCTTACAAGAATTATTATACAATCAACGAGATTGGAAACATGATTCTTGATGGAACCGATGAATACTTCCTTAGCAAGTATTTCCCCGGTGAGTATGCAAACTATAAAGTTGCGTATGAAGCTTGGCAGGCTAAAATGGCTGCTTACCAGTTATATGTAGCATGGAATAACGGCCCTAAGACAGATCCTGCTCCTAACAATCAGCAAACCGACCCGACTGATGAACGTCCTGTTTTAAAGAAATATGTTACCGATATGTCTGATGATAACAAAAATCTTTTAAAGAGAAAGTATTTTTGTGAAATCAACCAAGATTATAATACTGCTTCCACATCTATCAAAAACTATACACTTGTAGCAGCTAAAGACTATACTGTTGAGAGTTCCGGCTTGGAAAAACCTGATATATATTTGGTTCAGGGAGAACCAAATGTAGATTATGAAGGTGGCACAGGCTCACAGAATTCCTCAGATAATGATGCACTCGGCTTTTTTGTAAGAAGAAGTATTCCTGTTATAGCAATAGGAAAACAAGCTTTTAAAAACGTGCAAAACGTTAACAGAATGAAGCTTTCGGGTGATATTGCATATATAGGCGATGAAGCCTTTATTAGTTCTTATGTACAGGAAATTGAATTTTCAAACGTTCAAGAGATTGGTAACAGAGCATTCAAGGCATGTTCACGACTTGCTTCAATTACTTTTGGATCCGGAACGTCATTAATCGGCACGGAGGCATTTGAGGATTGCTCTGCCCTTAGTTCTGTAAAATTCCCTTATTCAATTAAGAGAATTGGACCCGGTGCTTTTGCAAACTGCTCAGCCCTTTCTACTGTAGATATGTCTGAGATAGGTCAGGCAGATTGCCAGATTGATGGATTTGCTTTCTACGATGATATTGCTTTAAACAGCGTTTTATTCTCTGATAAGATTACCAAAGTTGGCGATGCGGCATTCGCATGTTCCAAAGGACCTACAGGTGCTTGGAGAGAGATTACTTTACCAGACAATTTGGCTTCTTTTGGTGACTATATGTTTGCAGGCCGTAGCAATATGTCTACGCTTATTATGCCTAAAAACTATGGACGTAATTCACTTCCTGCAGTTACAATTCCGGAACATTTGTTATGGAAATGTACGCAGCTTGGAAAACTTGAATTCCCCGATGATGGAATGGGTTCTGCCGGTTATGTTGATTTTGCTGATAAAACAGATATTTTTAGCACAATAACAAATGAAGACTTTTACGTTCAGGGACCTGAGAAAAATTCGAATGGTATAACTGCCTCTCCCAGAAAGAGTACATGGGGTAAAAAGGCTTCAGGCGGCAAGCAGGTACCTTATGTATATAAGGATTCTGCAGGTAACCTTCAGTATGAAATCAGTGATGGACAATATATCCTTGTTATAGATAAAAACGGTGTGCTTCAGTCATGCCAGTTTGATCCGTCAGCAACAATTCAGGATATAGAGATGGTTATTCCCAAGACAATCGGAAACACCAAAGTCACAGGAATTGCATCAAGCTGTTTTGATAATGAAACTTTAAGACAGCATATGACAAAGCTTGTTATTGAAGATGATACTGTATCCGAGATCGCTGATGGCGCATTTAAGAATTACACTAAACTTAGAAGTGTTTCGATTGGTAATACTGTAAAAAAGATTGGTGCGTCTGCTTTTGAAGGATGTAATCAATTAGTAGATATTACTTTTGCAACGCCCGTTGATGGTTACGCATCATTCCCTGTTGAAAACATTGGCTCGAAAGCGTTCAGTACAGAATCGGGCAAATTGACTTTCCATGGTGATATAGATGAAAGTTACGGACCGTTTGTTTGGGCAACAGATGCTAAGAATTATGTCGATCCAACTTTGGGCATAAGGGTTTGCTATCAGACAGGATACCCTACGTATCTTACTGTTATAGTTGATAATAGAAATGGATTGGCCACTTTGGTGGAT
>JAIKVQ010000054.1 GCA_024685565.1 Bacillota bacterium | reverse complement strand
ATCTGTTCCTACGGCATAGGTTAAGACAGGCTTTCTTCCGGGCGGAAGCTCGTCTAAGACCGATATGTCCAAGTCCCCGTAAAGTATTAGAGAAAGCGTGCGCGGAATAGGTGTTGCGGTCATTATAAGGCTGTTCGGATTCTCTCCCTTTTCGGTAAGCCGTGCCCTTTGCGAAACCCCGAAACGGTGCTGTTCATCTGTAACGCAAAGTCCCAGATTTTTATATATAACCTTGTCAGAAATAACAGCATTTGTTCCGATTATCACGTCATATTCGCCGTTTTTTATCTTTTCATATACCGACGCCTTGTTTTTCGTGCTTTTCGTAAGCAGAATAATTTTTATGTCTGTACCTGAGAAAAACTGCGAAAACGTTTCAAAATGCTGGAAAGCAAGGATTTCGGTAGGTGCCATAATTACCGACTGACAGCCGTTTTTATACGTAACGTACATAGCCGCCGCCGCAACTACCGTTTTACCTGAGCCGACATCACCCTCAAGCAGTCTGTTCATTGGAGTATTCTTCTCAAAATCCTTTAAAATCTCACCCAAAACGCGTTTTTGTGCATTGGTGAGTGTATAAGGAAGAGAATTTACAAATTCATCTACACATTTTATATCGGAAAAAGGCGTTCTCTTTTCCCTTTCATTTTCTCTCCGTTTCTCCGAAAGTGCGAGACGCAGGAAAAAAAGCTCCTCAAAAACAAATCTTTTCCGCGCCGTCTGATAATCATAAAAGCTTTCAGGAAAATGTATGTTTTTCATAGCATAATTGATTTCGCTAATACCGTATTTTTTTCGTATTACGCTTGGAATATATTCCTCTATCGTTCCTGTGCTTTTTATTGCCTCCTCCATAGCAGATGCTATAGTTTTCTGCGTTATATTTGACCAAAGCGGATAAATCGGCACAATTTTGCCAATAAAATGCTGTTTTTCCTGCATTTCGTAAACAGGGTTTTCAAGCTCTTTATTTCTGCCCTTGTGCGACACCTTGCCGTAAAACAGAACTTTATCTCCTGTTTTAAATACGCCTTTTACAAATCTGTTATTATACCATACCACCTTTATTTGTCCTGAATCATCAAAGACTGTCATTTGGTATATATTAAAATTTTTCCTTATACGTGTTTCTCTGACAGGCGAATAGACGGTAGCCGATATGCACGCGTATTCCCCGTCTTTTGCGTCCCTTATGTCACAGAATTTTGTTCTGTCCTCATAGGCTCTCGGGAAATAGTACAAAAGCTCTTCTACCGTTTTAATTCCCTTTTTTTCAAAAATCTTTGCTCTTTTATCACCTATTCCGTATAAGGCGCTTATACTATCCATACATTATTCAACGGAAATTACATAGTAGTAAAGCGGCTGTCCCCCGTACTTCACAAAAACTTCCGCGTCCTCAAACATATTTTCTATCTTCTCTGCTGTCTTTTCTGCCCTGTCCTCTTCGATATCTTCGCCATAGTATATGGTTATAAACTCGCTGTCATCAGTTACAATTCCTTCTAACAGGTCAAAAAGAACATCGTCAGGATTTTTACCGACTTCCTGGATTTTTCCGCCAACAAGTCCCAAAATATCATCTTTTTTAATAACCTTATCCTCCGACTCGGTATCGCGTACAGCATAGGTAATCTGTGCTGATGTCACATTTTGTGCCGCCTTGTTCATCGCCTTTTCATTATCATCGGCACTCTTTTCGCTATTAAATTTCATCATAGCGCAAACGCCCTCGGGAATTGATTTTGTCGGAATCACCACAATATGCTTTTTCGATATTTCCATAGCTTGATTTGCCGCGAGAATAATATTTTTATTATTCGGAAAGACAAATATTGTCTTTGCGTTTATACCGTTTGCCGCACTCAAAATATCGTCGGTGCTGGGATTCATTGTCTGACCGCCCTCTATTACTGCGTCAGCGCCCAAATCCTTGAAAATTTTAGCTATTCCTCCGCCTGCGCATACTGTGACAAAGCCAAATTCCTTTTCCTCTTCCTCTTCCTCTTCCTTTGGCTCCTCATTTTCAATAAGCGACTGATGCTGATGTTTCATATTATCGATCTTTATGTTAATCATAGTGCCCAGCTTTATCGCATTTTCAAGCACAAATCCCGGATTATTGGTATGAATATGGACTTTAACAATATCGTCATCATCAATTACCAGCATAGAATCGCCGGTTTTTTCAATGGCACGCTTAAAGCTCAGCACATCAGCACCTTTTTGCCGTTTTTCAACAATAAACTCTGTGCAGTATATATACTTAATGTTCTGGTCGCTGACCTTTTTCTGTGCAGATTCGGACTTTTGAGGCTCTTCCGATCCGTCCTTTTTATCACATTCCACAATTTTATTGTTTTGTAAGTAGTATAAAACGCCCTCAAGAACAAATACCCAGCCCTGACCGCCTGCGTCAACAACGCCTGCCTTTTTGAGGGTTGGAAGCATATCGGGAGTACGGCTCAAAGTCTCGTTTCCTTCCTGTGCTGCAGCAGTAAATACCGCCAAAATATCATTTTCCGCGCTGACTGCTGCCTTTGCAGCTGCTTTAGCAACGGTAAGAATGGTACCCTCGGTAGGATTCATTACCGCATTATAGGCAACCTCCGAGCCTTGCATAAGTGCCTCGGCAAGCTCATGCGCGTCACATTCGCTTTTTCCTTTTAGGGATTTTGCAATACCCCTGAAAAACTGTGACAAAATAACACCCGAGTTACCTCTTGCACCCCGCAGTGTCGCAAAGGACATAACATCAGCTATTCTGGTAACCGAGTCGGACTGCACCTCCAAAAGCGATTTTGCCATATTCTGCGCCGTCATAGACATATTTGTTCCCGTATCACCGTCAGGCACGGGGAAAACATTTAATTCATCTACGATGCGGCGATTATTATATAAATTATTTGCACCTGACAAAAACATCTGTGCAAGCAATTTTCCGTCTATCATTTTTGTTACTCCTTAACTCTCACAGATTCTACCAAGACATTCACCTTAGTTACCTTAAGTCCTGTATTATGCTCAAGCTGATACTGAACATTATGCACAATACTGTCGCAGATTGCGTTTATATTGACTCCGTATTCGACGATAATATGAAGGTCTATTACTATTCCGTTTTCCTCCACTCTTACCGCTATTCCTCTTGACATATTATCTTTTTTTAAAAGTCTTATTACGCCGTCCTTTTTATTTTTAGCAGCCATTCCCACAACGCCGTAGCATTTCGTTGCAACAGCGCCTGCGATAGATGCGACGACATTGTTGTCAACCGACACCTCGCCTAAATCACTGTTAATCAAAATTGACATTATATCACCCTTTCTGTTTTGAATACAGTTCTACACGTATATTTTACTATATTATTTCCTTTTAGTCCATAGATAATATAAAAATAATGTTACAATTCGGTAATTTTTATTGAAAAATACCAAAAAAGTATATATAATTATTCCATAATACAAAAAAGAGGTGGCATTTTATGGCAAAACGCCATTATCTCAGTAATTATTTAAGCGAACTTCCCGATTTTGTTTTTACTTACATAGAAGAATATTATACAGGCGAAAGCATAAACACTCAGCTCGGATACAGCATTGACGTGCGTATTTTTCTTAATTATCTGAGGCAGTATAAATTCAAAAACATTAAAAAAAATGAGGATTTTACTACTGCCGATATGGAAAAGGTCACCCCGAGCGATTTGATACGCTTTAAAGCGTATCTTCGTGAATATGAAATTGAGTACCTGTCCCCTGCGGGGCGTCCTGTAAAGCGTATATGTAAAAACTCTGCATACGGGATAAACCGCAAACTTTCGGCTGTGCGCGGACTGTTTATTTACCTTTACAAAACCGAGCAGCTTTCACAAAATGTTACCGACAAAGTGGATTTTGCAAAACTGCACCAAAAAATAAAGAAGCCATTGACAAGTCTTGAAACTATGCAGTTAATTGACGTTATTTATAACGGCGAAAGATACTTTGAGGGGCGGACTCTTACAGAGTATAAAAATAAAAAAGAGCGCGATATTGCCATTTTTACCACCTATTTAGGTACGGGAATACGTGTCAGCGAGCTTGTAAATCTTGAGGTTACCGATGTTGATTTTGATACGCAGTCCTTTATCGTCACCCGAAAGGGCGGCGACCAGCAGGAGATTTTTATGCCTGTTCAGGTCAGCAACGCGATATATTCATACCTTTTTAAAGATAAGGAAAATGTCCGTGACTCAGGCCCTCTCTTTTTGGGCAGAACAGGAAAAGCATTAACCACCGCAGCAGTTGAAAAAATGCTCAAAAACTATTGCCGCGCAGTCGGTATAACCCACCCGGACAAGACGCGTCCCCACGCGCTAAGGCGTACCTTTGCCTGTCGTCTTTTGGAGGACGGAGTTGACATAAAAATGGTTGCCGAGCTTATGGGACACAAAAATATTGAGGTTACACACAAATATTACGCTCAGTACAGCAGTCAGAAACGGCGAGAAGTTATGCAAAATCTTGATGTTTTAAAACTTCCTGAAAATGAGGACTAAAAAAGAGAAATTACCGCATTTGGGTAATTTCTCTTTTGATTTTATAGTTTCTCTATTTTTTCCGCCAAATTATCAAGCCAGTCACCCTCAAAAAGTTCAATCATTCCCTTATCGCAGGCAGATGCCAATTTTTTATCAAGAGGCATTTTGCAAATTGTTTCAATTCCTTCTTCCTTTGCAAATTCCTCAATATGGCTTTCGCCGAAAATATTGTGCTTTTCGTGACAGTCGGGACATTCAAAATACGACATATTTTCAACCACGCCCAAAACAGGAATTTTCATCATTTCCGCCATTTTGACAGCTTTTTTGACTACCATTCCCACAAGCTCCTGCGGTGATGTTACAACAACTATCCCGCATATTGGAAGTGACTGAAATACCGTAAGCGGAACATCGCCTGTCCCGGGCGGCATATCCACAAACATAAAGTCAACGTCCTTCCAGATTACATCTGTCCAGAACTGCTTAACAACCCCTGCAATTACAGGTCCTCTCCAAATTACCGGGTCTGTGTCCTTTTCAAGAAGCATATTTGTCGATATTATTTGTGTGCCCATCTTTGATTTTGTGGGGAAAAGCGCATTATCCGTACCCTCAACCTTTCCCGTAATTCCAAAGGTTTTGGGAATAGACGGACCCGTTATATCAGCATCAAGTATTGCCGTATTAAATCCGCGCCGCTGCATTAAAACTGCCAAAAGCGAGGTTACTATTGATTTTCCGACGCCACCCTTGCCGCTTACTATTCCAATGACCTTTTTAATGTCTGAGAGCTCGTGCGGGTTCTCCAAAAAACTCTCCGGTTTTTTGCTGTCACAATTTTGTGAACAGCTTGAACAATTATGACTGCACTCTTCTGCCATTATTTATCTTTCTCCCCTTTTATAAGCTCTGTAAGTGATGTTGCAAGTCCTGCCACACCCTGAATTTTTGACGGTATAATAATTTTCGTTGCCTTTCCGTCAGCAGCCTTTTCAAAGCTTTCCAAGGATTTGATTGCAATATATGCTTCGCTCGGATTTGCCTCGTTGATTTTTCTTATACCCTCCGAAACAGCGGTCTGTACGCGTATTATAGCCTCTGCCTGACCTTCTGCCTCCTTGATAGCCGCCTGCTTTTTCGCCTCGGCACGAAGTATTGCGGACTCCTTTTCACCCTCTGCCATAAGGATTGCCGCCTTTTTCTCACCCTCAGCCTTTAAGATGGATTCACGGCGCTCACGTTCAGCTTTCATCTGCTTTTCCATCGCGTCCTGAATTTCTCTCGGCGGAATAATGTTTTTAAGCTCTACACGGTTGATTTTTATTCCCCACGGGTCTGTTGCCTCGTCAAGAATAGAACGCATTTTGGTATTTACAATATCCCTGGAAGTCAAAGTTTCGTCAAGCTCCATCTCACCGATTATATTACGGAGTGTTGTTGCGGTAAGATTTTCAATAGCCATCATAGGACGCTCAACACCGTATGCAAATAGTTTCGGGTCAGTTATCTGGTAGTAAACTACCGTATCAATCTGCATAGTTACGTTATCTTTTGTGATAACGGGTTGAGGTGGAAAATCCACAACGTGTTCCTTTAAACTTACCCTTTTTGAAATCTTCTCGATAAAAGGAACTTTAAGATGAAGTCCTACGCCCCAAGTCTGGCTATATCCGCCAAAACGCTCTATAATATATGCGTGTGCCTGAGGTACAATTTTAATATTTGTAATTATCAACGCTAATACCAATATTGCCAAAATGAATAAATATCCCATATCTTTTACCTACTTTCTTACTATCAGCTTTACGCCTTCAATTTTTTCTACCGTTACCTTTTCGTTTTCCTCTATCGGCGTTCCGTCGCCTGAGCAAATTGTCCATACGCTGCCTGCCACCTTTGCCTCTCCCGAAAGTCCAAGTTCATCGGTCTTTTTGGTAACTACCGCGGTTTTGCCGATTAAACTGTCCGCATTGGTATTTACCCTTTTTCCATTTGTCATTTTCTTCACGAACGGTCTTGTAAGCAATAAAAGCACAGCAGAAGATATGACAAAAACTATGATCTGCACAGTCTCACTTGCTCCGAGTGCATACGCAATCATTGCGCAAACCGAACCGCCTGCAAACCAGATTGATACTATCTGCACCGTTACTGCCTCCAAAGCGCCGAACAATATTGTTAAAAACAACCAAACATATCCCACGGTAAATCCACCGCCTTTCTTTATGTTAAAATGATTATACTATATTTGACGTGATTTTTCAAGCATAATATCCCTATATTTTATTATTTGTGAAATTACCTCGATTTGAGATAATTTCCCAAATAACAAAACTGCTATCTTGTACCCACGCCCGCAGGCGGAACTTTTATCAAAAGCTTTTTTATATTCTATTGCAAAAACGGGTATTTTATGTTATAATTATGTCACATTTTGCAAAAAGAAGGTTTTATTATGAAAAGAATGTTGTTTACATCGGAATCGGTAACAGAAGGACATCCCGACAAAATTTGCGACTGCATTTCCGACGCTATATTAGACGAAATTTTAAAAAAAGACCCAAATGCGCGCGTTGCCTGCGAAACCACCTGCACAACAGGAATTGTTTCAATAATGGGCGAGATCTCAACAACCTGCTATGTAGATTTTCCGAAGGTGGCAAGAAACGCCATAATAGAAATCGGCTATGACCGCGCAAAATACGGCTTTGACGGGAACACTTGCGCTGTTGTAACAGCAATAGACGAGCAATCGCCCGATATTGCTATGGGCGTAAACGAGGGATTTGAAAATAAAAACGGCGAAAATGATATAGAAAATTCCAACGGTGCAGGCGACCAGGGAATGATGTTCGGCTATGCGTGCAACGAAACACCCGAACTTATGCCTCTTCCCATATCACTTGCGCACCGTCTTGCAAAAAAACTTACCGAGGTTCGCAAAAACGGCACTCTGCCTTATCTGCGTCCCGACGGAAAAACACAGGTGACTATAGAATACATAGACGGAAAGCCCGTATCTGTCGATACTATAGTTATATCCTCACAGCACGCGCCCGAGGTATCTTTAGAACAAATACGGGAGGATATTATACGCGAAGTTGTAAAAACCACGATTGACAAAAAACTGCTTACCGATAAAACAAAATACTATATAAATCCGACAGGACGCTTTGTTGTGGGCGGGCCCCAGGGTGATTCGGGACTTACGGGAAGAAAAATCATAGTTGATACCTACGGCGGATATGCGCGTCACGGCGGCGGAGCGTTTTCGGGCAAAGACCCGACAAAGGTTGACAGAAGTGCCGCCTATGCCGCACGCTGGGTGGCAAAAAACATTGTTGCGGCAGGTCTTTGCCAAAAATGCGAGGTACAGCTTGCCTATGCAATAGGGGTTGCGCGTCCCGTTTCGATTATGGTTGACACCTTTGGTACTGGCAAAGTAAGCGATGAAGCTCTTGCAGATGCCGTTACAAAAGTTTTTGACTTAAGACCTCACGCAATAATCGAAAAGCTGGATTTAAGAAAACCTATTTACAAAAATTTATCCTCCTACGGACACATGGGCAGAGAGGATTTGGGCGTTAAATGGGAAGAAACAAATATGACAGAGGCATTAAAAAATGCTTTGAATAAATAAAAATTGACAAACCGCGCAAATTTGCGCGGTTTTATTATGCTCAAATTTCAACTTTTTGCTTTCGGCTTAAATACAAGCGATGCTAAAAATCCAAACACAACGGCGGCGCAAAGTCCTGCCGCTCCTGCGGTAAAACCGCCTGTAAAAATACCCAAAAATCCGTTTTCCGTAACCGCCTTTTCCGCCCCTTTGCAAAGGTTATACCCAAATCCCGTAAGAGGCACGGTAGCTCCTGCGCCCGCATACTCTGCAATAGGCTCATATATTCCCAAAAGCTGCAAAAATACGCCCGCCGTGACAAAGCTCACTAAAATTTTTGCAGGGGTGAGCCTTGTTTTATCAATCAGAATTTGTCCTATAACGCAGATAATTCCTCCTACTATAAATGCTCTTATATATTCCATAACTCACCTCAAAAAATTATCATTCTCTGCTGATATTATCAGAGCATGCGCAATGGCAGGGATTGATTCGCCCTGAAGCAGTGATGTGGGGTTCATCAAGGCTCCCGTTGCTGCAACTATCATACGCTTTATATTTCCGTTTTTAAGTTCCTTGAATATATGTCCGCAAAAAACACTTCCGCAACAGCCGCAACCAGAACCTCCTGCATGAACGTCCTGATTTTTCACATCAAAAATCAATTTTCCGCAGTCATTGTGTTTTGTGTATATATTATATCCGTCCTTGTCCATCATATCGCACAAAATATCCGAGCCGAAATGTCCCAAATCACCCGTCAAAATCAGGTCATAGTCCTGCGGTTTTGTCCCCGTTTCTGAGAACAGCGCAGAAAGTGTATTATGTGCCGCGGGCGCCATGGCAGCACCCATATTGCTGACATCGTTTATTCCCATATCTATAACTTTTCCTACCGTTGCACCGAGGATATACGGCCCTTCTCCTTCGCCTTTTAAAAGCGCAGCACCCGAGCCTGTTACAGTCCACTGTGCCGTCGGTGTACGCTGTCCGCCGTACTCAAGCGGAAATCTGTACTGCTTTTCTGCCGAACAAAAATGACTTGATGTGACGCAAAGCGCGCTGTCTGCCATACCTCCCGATATGAGCATAGACGCAATCATCATACTTTCCGCCATAGTTGAACAAGCACCGTAAAGTCCCAAAAAGGGTATGTCAAAATCACGCACTGCATAGTGTGTTCCGACGCATTGATTTAAAAGGTCGCCTGCAAGTATAAAATCAATATTCTGTTCACTGACTCCCGCCTTTTCCATCAGCTTTTCCGCTGTCTTTTTCTGGAGTTTACTCTCCGCTTTTTCCCAGCTTTCCTCTCCGTAATAATCATCATCAAGGACTGTATCAAATTTTTCCGCAAGAGGCCCTTCTCCCTCTTTTTTCCCCACAGTCGATGCGGTCTCTGCAATCGACGGTGTTTTTTCAAAAATTACAGTTTGTCTTCCTGCACGCATAAATACTCACTTCCTTTTTTCCTATTATTCCGCGCAGCAAAAAAAGTATGCCATATGTGGCATACTTTTACTAAGTATTTTAAGTTTTATGTCAGTCAACTATAAATTTTTTGATTTCTCCTTCAAATTTGTCACAATCATCAGAATGTACCTCGGCCTTAATGGGCTTTGATAAGTCGAGACTGAATATACCCATAATTGACTTTGCATCAACAACATATCTTCCTGAAGTCAAGTCAATTTCAAAATCGTACTTTGACACAATGTTTACAAAGTCCTTAACGTCGTTAATGCAGTTCAGCGAAAGATTAAAAGTTTTCATAAAAAAACTCCTCCCTGTCTTCAATTTCAATCTCATAATACAACTTTTTTTAAAAATAGTCAATGGGGTATTGAAGTTTTTGGATAAATTTTATATAATATGCGTAATATTATTGTTTATTTATAGCATTTTTGAGGAAAAATATGAGGAAAGTTGCATTTTACACACTCGGCTGCAAGGTCAACCAATATGAAACAGAAGCTATGAGCGAGCTATTTTCAAAAAACGGTTACATCGTCTGTGATTTTGAAACGCCTGCCGATATTTATGTTATAAATACCTGTACTGTAACAGGTATGAGCGACAGAAAATCGCGTCAGATTATTCGCCGTGCAAAAAAAATGAATGAAAACGCTTACATAATTGTAACAGGCTGCTATGCTCAGGTTTCACCTGATGATGTAGCAAAAATATACGGCGTAAACCTCGTGTTGGGCGCAAAAGAACGCGAAAAAATTGTTGAGCTTTTAGAAGAACATACCGGTGAGGATTTTTATTCGCACCAGAGCGACATTTCCCGTATGCACGAATTTGAGCCACTTAAAGTGTCCGACTTTCAAGACCGCACAAGGGCATATATAAAGGTACAGGAGGGATGTAATCAATTTTGCTCATACTGTATAATTCCCTATGCCAGAGGGCCTATAAGGAGCCGTGATATAAACGACATTTTAGAAGAAACGAAAAGACTTGCTCAAAGAGGCTTTACCGAGGTCACCTATGTAGGAATACACATCGCCTCTTACGGCATTGATTCGGGCAGCTGCGACCTTTGTGACCTGCTTTTGGCAGCCGATAAAATTGACGGAATAAAACGGATAAGACTTAGCTCTATTGAGCCAATGACATTAAATGCAGAATTTATTAAAAAAATCAGCGGTGCAAAAAAACTTTGCCATCATTTTCATCTGTCGCTTCAAAGCGGCTGTGACGAGACACTAAAGCGAATGAACAGAAAATATACAACAGATGAATATTTTGAAATAGTTTCAGGACTCAGAGAACATTTTCCTGACGTGTCAATAACAACAGACATAATGGTAGGGTTTGCAGGCGAAACTGATGAGGAATTTTCCAAAACCTGTGCCTTTTTGGAAAAGATTGCTTTCTCCGGCGCGCATATCTTCCAGTACTCAAGACGGCGCGGCACACCTGCTGACAGTTTCCCAAATCAGATTCCGGCAGATGTTAAGGCAAGGCGCAGTAAAATAGTCAAAGAAATTACCGACAAATCCCAATATGAGTTTATGAAAAGATTTATCGGAGCAGAAAAAGAGGTACTTTTTGAACAGCGTCAAGGCAAGTTTTTTGAAGGAAAAACCGATAACTATATGAATGTTTTGGTTGAAACCGAAAATGATCTTTCCGGAATGTATAAAAAAGTCCGTCTGGAAAGTATAAAAAACGGTTCTTTCATAGGCAGAATAATATAGGAGAATTGAAAATGGGTAGCTTGTTTTTTATAAAAATTGCAGGGCTTACTGTAAAAATATCCTCTTTGTATTCGCTTTCAAAGGAGCTTTGCAGAGATTATATTACAGAGCCTTGTAAAAATCCCGATATAGAAATAACTATTTCTGAAGAAAATCTGCAATATGAGCTTGAAAATGCGAAAGAGCCTACCACTTCCGAATATGCGGAATTTATTTGCATATACCGCGCTATTGCTGAAAAACTGCCAAAGTATGGTGCATTTGTCTTTCACGGTGCGGCAATTTCCTATAAAGACCGCGCATATCTTTTTACCGCGCCGAGTGGAACAGGAAAGTCCACACATATTCTTCTTTGGCGCAAATATTTGGGCAAATCGGTTGACATAATAAACGGTGATAAACCAATAATTAGAATTACCCAAGACGGTATTTTTGTATGTTCTACACCTTGGGCAGGCAAGGAGAGGTGGCAAAAAAACCGTACTCTTCCGCTTTGCAGTATAACCTTTTTAAACCGAAGCACAGAGCCGTCAATTTCACAAATAAATCCTGAAATCTGCATCAACAAAATTATGAACCAGATATATATGCCAAAAAATCCTGATAGTTTAGGAAAAACCTTAGAGCTTATCGACCTTATGCTCTCTCGTATTCCCGTATACTATCTCGGCTGTGACATTTCCGAAAAGTCGGTTAAAACAGCCTTTGAGGGACTTACTAAAGAAGAATACAAAAAAACAGGAGAATAACTCCTGTTTTTTTAAATGCTGTCATTATAAAATGCAAGGTAAGCTTTATATGCCATATAAATATCACCCTTGGCAGTAACCTCAAAAGGCGAGTGCATTGATAGCACCGGCACACCGCAGTCAACAACATTCATATTGAGGTTTGCAACATACTTTGCAATCGTTCCGCCGCCGCCTTTATCAACCTTGCCAAGCTCACAGCTCTGCCAAATTACGCCGTTTTTATCCATAACGGAAAGTATATCGTGCATAAATTCGCTTGATGCGTCTGAAGAGCCTGACTTTCCGCCCGCTCCCGTATATTTCATAATTGCGATACCTTTGCCTGCAAAAGCGGAATTTTGTTTTTCAAATGCCCCCTCATAATTCGGGTCAAGCGCTGCACTTACATCGCTTGACATACAGGCGCTGTTTCTTATCACTCTGTTATACTTTATCATATCGCAACCGCCGTCAAGCTTATTCACAAGCTCTAAAACCGCCATATCAAAGAATTTTGACATCATTCCCGTATTTCCCTCGGAGCCGATTTCCTCTTTATCCACAAGCAGGCAAACTGCTGTTTTTGCAGGACTTTCAACATCAAATATACTCTTTAATGCTGTAAACGCGCAAACTCTGTCGTCCTGTCCGTATGCTCCTACAAAACTCATATCAAAGCCTACATTTTTGGCTTTAAAGCTCGGCACAATTTCAAGCTCGGCAGACAAAAAGGAGTCCTCTGTAATGCCGTATGAAATATTCAGGATATTTAAAATATTCATTTTTACGCTTTGGTCTATTTCGCAGTCATTAACTCCCATCCCGCCGACAAGGATATTCAGTGATTCTCCCTCTATCGCCTCGGACAGCTTTTTGGACATCTGTTCGCGTGAAAGGTGCGGAAGCAGGTCGGTAATGCAGAAAACAGGGTCTCCCTCCTTTTCGCCCACGCAAATCTCTACCTGTTCACCGTCTTTTGTATAGCATACGCCATGTATGGAAAGCGGTATTGCCGTCCATTGATATTTTTTAATTCCGCCGTAATAATGGGTCTTCAAAAGCGCCTGCCCGTTGGACTCATAAAGCGGGTTTTGTTTCAAATCAAGACGCGGTGAGTCTATATGCGCGCCGACTATGTTTATGCCCTTTTCAACATCTTCACTTCCGATAACGGCAAGCATTATATTTTTCTTTCTGTTTATAAAATATACTTTATCTCCCGCCTTAAGCGTTCCCTTTTCAGAAAATGGCACAAATCCATGGTTTTTCGCCATTTCCACCGCTGTATTGACACATTCGCGCTCCGTTTTGCCTCTGTCTAAAAACTCCATATATTCATCACAAAGGTCAAGCATTTCGCGTCTTTTTTCAGCTGAAATATGCGAATACACATCTTTTGTGCTGTATTTCAAAGCCTCAAGGCTTTCTTTACTAACCATACTATCACTCCTTTTACACCGTTATTATAGTTTTATTTGCCTTCTTTGTCAATTATTTTCAAAAAATATCGGCAAATTGTTGATAAATACTGAAAAATATGATATACTATTTGAGTTATGAGAGTTTATGAAAAAAATGACGACCTTATACTTTGTGACGTGTCCTCTTTTGACCTTTTTCATACCTTTGACTGCGGTCAATGCTTTCGCTGGAACTATGAGGAGGACGGGTTTTCAGGCGTCGCATTTGGCGAATATCTGCATATTTGCAAAAGGAATGGAAAAATTATTCTTAAAGATACAAATCTTGAAACCTTTAACCGCGTCTGGAAACATTATTTTGACTTGGACCGCGATTACGAGGCAATAAAAACCGAACTTTCAAAAGATGATGTTCTTAAAAATGCCATTTCTTTCGGCGGCGGAATACATATTCTTAATCAGGATGCATTTGAGTGCCTTATCTCTTTTATAATTTCGGCAAGCAACAATATTCCGAGAATAAAAAAAATTATTGAACTTTTATGCACGAATTTCGGAGAAGAATTTGTCAAAAGCGGACGTATATATCATAAATTCCCTACCGCTGAAACGATCTCTGCTCTTTCACTTGAGGAATTATCGGTAATCAAAGCGGGTTTTCGCGATAAATACATATTAGCCGCGGCAAAGGCGGTGAAAAACGGTCAGATTGACCTTGATGCACTAAAAAAAGCGTCATTTGATTATGCAAAATCTCAGCTTTTGAGACTTTCCGGCGTAGGTGAAAAGGTTGCCTCCTGCATACTTCTGTTCGGACTTGAAAAGCACGAGGGATTTCCCGTTGATGTATGGGTAAAGCGCATCATGGAATACTGTTATTTTGATAATGAGCAACCAAAAGAGATGATTTCCGAATTTGCAAAGAATAAATTTGGCGACTTGGGCGGATTTGCCCAGCAATATCTCTTCTATTGGGCAAGAGAAAACAAGATTGGAATAAAGTAATGATAAAAGAATTTAAAAAATCTATCGGATACATATGTCCATACTGTTCAACAATTACAGTACGCGATGTAAATCTGTTTGACTTTTCAGGAAGTGCAGTAGCAGAATTTTTATGTTCAAACAGTATGTGCGCCCACCAAAATGTCCGAGTTTCTTCAAAAAAAGACAAGTATGCTATTTCCGTTAATTGTCCGATTTGCGGAGAAACACATCTTTATAATATACGCAAAATTGCATTCTGGCATAACGATTTTTTCGTTCTTAGATGCAGTGAATCGGGTTTTGGTGTCTTATTTATCGGGGCTGATGAGAAAATAAAGGTAGAAATTGCCGAGCAGGAAAAACTCATAAATGAGCTTGAAGAGGATTTTAAGGTAAGCGAAGAACTTTCGATCATTTTTGAGGCAGTCGAGCATATAAACGAGCTTGCAAAATCAGGCAGCATCAGTTGTTCCTGCGGCGGACGCAACATCGCAATAGAAATTGATAATGATTTTATAACTCTTTTTTGCCGCGACTGCGGTATTGAAAGGAAAATTAAAACCGATAAGGCGTCACTTGAAGATTTGCTGAAAATAAGCACTATTGTGCTTTGATAATATAAAGGAGGATTTTTATTATGTTGGTTTCTGCAACGGAAATGTTAAAGGCGGCAGTGGCAGGAAAATATGCCGTAGGTCAGTTTAACATCAACAATCTTGAATGGACAAAATCCATTCTCCAAACTGCACAGGAGAATAATTCGCCCGTAATTCTGGGTGTTTCGGAGGGTGCAGGAAAATACATGACAGGCTTTAAGACCGTTTCCGCAATGGTTTCGGCTATGACTGAGGATTTAGGCATTACCGTTCCCGTGGCACTTCACTTGGATCACGGCACATATGACGGCGCATACAAATGCATTGACGCAGGTTTTTCCTCAATAATGTTTGACGGCTCGCACTATCCGATAGACGAAAACATCGAAAAAACACGCGAATTGGTAGGCGTATGCCACAGCAAAGGTATCTCAATCGAGGCTGAAGTCGGCGCTATCGGCGGTGAAGAGGACGGCGTAGTAGGCGGCGGTGAGGTCGCAGACCCCGACGAATGTAAGATGATTGCCGACCTCGGCATCGACTTTTTAGCAGCAGGCATAGGTAACATTCACGGAAAATATCCAGAAAATTGGCAGGGATTAAACTTTGACGTTCTTGCACAAATTAAGGAAAAAATCGGTGATTTGCCTCTTGTTCTGCACGGCGGTACGGGAATACCTGCAGATATGATTAAAAGGGCGATTTCTTTGGGTGTCGCTAAAATCAATGTAAATACAGAATGTCAGCTCTACTTCCAGGAGGCTACAAGAAAATACATTGAAGAGGGCAAAGACTTGGTAGGCAAGGGATTTGACCCGAGAAAGCTCTTAGCACCCGGCTGTGAGGCTATAAAGACTATCGTTAAAGAAAAGATGGAGCTTTTCGGCTCAATAGGAAAAGCATAATAGGAACAAAATACGGTGAAATACGGACTGTTTTTCGGAATAGTCCGTTTTTTTTGCCCATATTATAATATGGGTGATAAAATGAAACTAAAAAGGGCAGTATTTTTTTTAATAATCCTTTTTGTTGTTTTAAGGACAGCAAGCATCAAAGAGTCCATACCCGTCTTTAAAAACTCTGACGGCATAAAACTGCCTGTTTTGATGTATCACAGTGTTTCAGACAAAGTATCAAAGACGGGCAAATATGTTATAACGCCCAAATCCTTTGAAAATGATATTAAATATCTTAAGGACCACGGATACAATACTGTTTCTGCAAAACAGCTTATAAAATATGTTTATTTAGGAGAAGATTTGCCTGAAAATCCCGTTGTGCTCACCTTTGACGACGGTATGTACAATAATATGGAATATGTTCTTCCAATTCTTGAAAAGTATGATTACTGCGCAGTTTTTTCCATTGTCGGCAGTTATACTGACGAGTACACCGAAAACAATATTGTAAATCCTGATTACAGCTACTTAAGATGGTCTGATATATGCACAATTTCGGAAAATCCGCGCATAGAGTTCGGCAATCATTCATATGCCTTTCACTCAATTTCAAAAAATCGGTACGGTACAAAGAAAAACAAGAACGAAAGCCTGCTCGACTACATAAACGCATTTTATCAGGACACAGAAAAATTGCAGTCGGAATTTTTATCCAACTGCAATTTTAAGCCTGTTATTTACACATATCCGTTCGGAAGTTACAGCAAGGAAAGTCTGCGGGTACTAAAGAAAATGGGATTCTTGGTCACTTTCTCCTGCTTTGAGGGAGTGAACACAATAACCCATGACGCAGACTGCCTGTTTATGCTAAAACGCTATAACCGTGACGGCAGAATTTCCACATCGCAATTCTTCAGCAAATTAAAACTTTAGTTTTTTTGGTAAATTTCCTGCGCTGTTTTATAAAAATCGTTCCCGTATGCATCCAAAAGCACAGTACAGGGAAAATCCTCAACCAAAAGCCGCCTTATTGCCTCCGTCCCCAAATCAGGATAAGCTATAATCTCCGCCTTTTTTATGCAGTCCGCAATAAGCGCACCACAGCCGCCTACTGCTCCCAGATAAAGACACCTGTTGCGCACTACGGCGTCTATTACCGACTGATTTCTTCCGCCCTTACCTATCATAACTTTAAGACCGTTATCCAAAAGCAAGGGTGAATAAGCATCCATTCTGCCCGCTGTAGTAGGACCGCATGAGCCTATTACTTCATTCGGTTTAGCAGGGCAAGGTCCTGCATAATAAATCGCTTTGCCTTTTATGTCAAAAGGAAAGCCATTTCCCTTTTCAAAATCTTCGCACATTCTTTTATGTGCTGCATCGCGTGCGGTGTATAAAACTCCTGAAAGCAGGAGATTATCGCCTGCTTTCATACTAAGTATCTGCTCATCGCTAATCTCATTTAAAGATAATCTTATATCCATTACTTAAAAATTTCCTTCATCGTATCTACAAAGCCTTTTCTTTTTTTATAATTCTTCTCCTCGGTAATCCCTTCAAACTGACGCAAAAGCTCTTTTTGTTTCTGCGAGAGATTTTTCGGAGTTTCAACCTCTACCTTTACATATTGGTCGCCTCTGCCCTTGCCTCTTATATAAGGAATACCTTTTGCACGCAGTCTGAATACACTGCCCGTCTGCGTTTCACTTGGAATATCATACTCGACAACGCCGCTTATAGTAGGTACTTTAATTGTAGAACCAAGCGCTGCCTGAACAAAGGTTATCGGCATTGTGATGTAAACATCAAATCCCTCACGGGTAAATATCTCGTGCTTTTTAATACGTATCGTAAGCAGTAAATCTCCTGTGGGGCCGCCCTTCGTCCCTGCCTCGCCTCCGCCTGAAATCTGCATTGTCTGGCCGTCGTTTATTCCCTGCGGAATATCTACCTCTATGGTACGCTGGCGCCTTACTTTACCTGTGCCATGACAGCTTGTACAGGGTTCTTTTATTATCTTGCCGCTGCCGTGACATTCAGGACAGGTTGTGACATTTCGCATATACCCCAATGGCGTTCTGACCTGAGTTGTGACCTGACCGCTGCCACCACATCTTGAGCATGTCTGCGGTGTTGTTCCGGCTTTTGCGCCGCTGCCGTGACAGGTCTCACAGGTTTCCGTCTTATTTAATGTTATCTTTTTCTTACAGCCGAACGCCGCCTCTTCAAAGCTGATTTCTATTACCTGACGTATATCCGCTCCGCGTTTCGGCCCGTTACGCCTTGACTGACCTCCGCCAAAACCAAATCCGCCAAAAATATCGGAAAATATGTCCCCAAAATCACCGAAGCCGTCAAATCCGCTTCCACCTGCACCTGCGCCGAAGTTCGGGTCTACGCCTGCGTGTCCGAACTGGTCATACCTCGCCTTTTTATCGGCGTCGGAAAGCACTTCATATGCCTCGTTTATCTCTTTGAATTTAGCCTCAGCCGTTTTATCACCGGGGTGCAAATCAGGGTGGTATTTTTTTGCCTCTTTCCTGTACGCCTTCTTTATATCATCAGCAGACGCACCCTTTGAAACGCCCAAAACCTCATAATAATCTCTTTTATCTGCCACTTAGTTTCACCTCATAAATACCGACAAAAGGGCGGAGCATTAAGTCCGCCCAAATTTTAATTACTTATTTTCGTCGTCGTTTACTTCGCGGTAATCCGCCTCATAAACATTGTCTCCTGCTGCATTCTGTCCGCCTGCAGCGGCATCATTTGGATTAAATCCCTGCGCCCCTTGTGGATTTGCCTGCTGGTAAAGCTTTTCTGAAATCTTATAGAATTTCTGCTGAAGCTCTTCTTGAGCTTTCTTTATTGCCTCGGTATCAGTGCCTTTTAATGCCTCTTTTACCTTACCTATTTCTGTCTCAATTTCCGATTTTTCCGATGCGTCTATCTTATCGCCAAGCTCACCCAAAGTCTTCTCGCACTGATATACCATACTTTCAGCGTTATTCCTTGTTTCAACCTCTTCCTTACGCTTTTTGTCCTCTTCTGCGTACTTTTCAGCTTCTTTTACGGCTCTGTCAATATCCTCTTCTGAAAGATTTGAAGATGCAGTAATTGTGATTTTCTGTTCGTTTCCAGTACCCATATCCTTTGCAGACACCTTAACTATGCCGTTTGCATCAATATCAAAGGTAACTTCAATCTGCGGTACGCCTCTCGGTGCGGGAGCAATTCCCGTTAGGCTAAATCTTCCGAGAGTTTTATTATACTGCGCCATATCTCTTTCGCCCTGCAAAACGTGTACTTCAACAGAGGTCTGACCATCTGCCGCGGTTGAGAAAATCTGTGATTTCTTAGTAGGGATAGTTGTATTTCTGTCAATAAGCCTTGTAAATACACCGCCCATTGTTTCAATACCGAGTGAAAGCGGAGTTACGTCCAAAAGCAGCAAGTCCTTTACATCGCCTGCTAAAACACCCGCCTGAACAGCGGCACCGACTGCAACACATTCATCTGGATTTATGCCCTTTGTAGGCTCTTGACCCATTTCATTTTTAACTGCCTCCTGAACGGCAGGTATCCTTGAAGAACCGCCGACAAGCAGAACCTTATTAATATCGCCCTTTGAAAGACCTGCATCGCTCATAGCATTTCTTATACAGGTAATTGTCTTTTGCACCAAATCGGCGGTAAGCTCATCAAATTTAGCCTTTGTAAGCGTCATATCAAGGTGCTTAGGACCTGTTGCATCTGCCGTAATAAACGGAAGATTGATATTAGAGGTTGTCATACCCGAAAGCTCAATTTTTGATTTTTCAGCAGCTTCTTTAAGTCTTTGCATTGCCATCTTATCGCCTGATAAGTCAACGCCAGTTTCCTTTTTAAATTCTGCTACAAGGTAGTCAATAATTCTCTGGTCAAAGTCATCTCCGCCGAGTCTTGTATCGCCGTTTGTTGAAAGAACTTCAAAAACGCCGTCGCCAATTTCAAGAATTGATACATCAAAAGTACCGCCGCCAAGGTCATAAACCATAACTTTTTGGTCAGTATCGTTCATTCCGTATGCCAAAGCCGCAGCCGTTGGCTCGTTTATAATTCGGAGTACCTCAAGACCTGCGATTTTACCTGCGTCCTTTGTTGCCTGACGCTGTGAATCGCTGAAATATGCAGGAACAGTAATAACTGCTTGTGTTACAGGCTCACCAAGGTAACTTTCTGCATCATTTTTGAGCTTTGTCAAAATCATTGCGGAAATTTCCTGCGGGGTGTAAGCTTTATCGTCAATCTTGACGGTGTGTGTTGTTCCCATTTCACGCTTAATTGACATAACGGTGCGGTCTGCATTTGTAACAGCCTGCCTTTTGGCAACCTGACCTACTATTCTTTCACCGTCCTTTTGGAATGCCACAACTGACGGTGTTGTTCTTGAGCCCTCAGAGTTTGCTATAACTGTCGGGTTTCCGCCCTCTATTACCGCAACGCACGAGTTTGTCGTTCCCAAATCAATTCCTATAATTTTTCCCATAATAAACTCCTCCTTTAATTTGCGACTTTAACCATTGAGTGGCGAACCACCCTGCTATCATCATAAATATATCCTTTAATAAATTCTTCAACCACGGTGTTTTCGGTGATATTTTCATCCTCAATATGCATAACCGCATTATGCAAATTCGGGTCAAATTCCTCACCTACCGCCTTGATTTCGGAAATTTTAAGCTTTGCGAGAATTTCTGTCATCTGCTTTTGTATCATCTCTACGCCCTCTTTTATGGCTTTTGCATCCTCCGATACCGCCTCTGCCGAAAGCGCCCGCTCCAAGTTATCGAGTACCGGCAGAAACTCTGCTGCTGTATCTATCAAAGCGTCTGCATATCTTGCACTTTTTTCCTTTTCGGTACGCTTTTTGTAATTGTCAAACTCGGCGTAAAGTCTTAAATACTTATCTTCGCTCTCTCTTAATTTTTCTTCATATTCCGAAAGCTTATCCGCCTCCTCTGTTTCTTCTGCCTTTTCTTCAGTTACTTCAAGTTCTTCTTCTGTTATTTTCTCTTCTTTTTCCAATTCTACTCCTCGCTTTCTTCTCTATACATTTCGCCAAGAATTTTATCTATCTGGTTTGAAATGCAGTCAAGGCTTGCAATAACCTTCGCATAATTCATACGCTTAGGCCCTATTACGCCGATTCTGCCTACTACCTTATCTCCCACCTTATAATTTACTGTAACAAGGCTTGAATTTTCAAGCTCGGCAAATTCATTTTCAGTGCCAATCTTAACATCAACCCCGTCTTTGGGCGTTCCTATCATCTTAACAAGATTTTCTTTGCTCTCCAAAAACTCAAGCATTTCCCTTGCTTTTTTTGTGTCGGAAAACTCAGGATATGATAAAATCGACTTTGCATTATTTACATATATTTCGGTTTCATCAAGCGAATCTATCGCCTCATAAACAAAATTTAAAATATTTATAAGTACCTTTGACGGAATATCAACGCTTTTAGCCGCCGCATCTTCAATTTCCTTGATAATATCAAATGTCAACTCGTCTGCAGTACGCCCCGATATTCTATCACTTATTATCTTTGAAAGTTCTAAAGCCTGTTCATCGCTTAAACTTATGGCAACAGATTGGTTTTTAACCATTCCCGCACCCGTTATAATGAGCGCCATCACATTTCCGTGACCTATATTTATAAGTTCAAGCTTTTTTATAACGGAGCTGTTAAGCTTAGGGGACGTAACAACCGTCGTATATTCCGTGAGGGTTGACGCGATCAGGCTTGCCTTTTTGATTATCATTTCAAGATGATTTACACGTTCCGCCATAATCATATTAAGCTTTTCCAAAGCCTCAACACTCATCTTGTATCGCTTCATAAGCGAATTGACATAAAATCGGTAGCCTATATCTGTAGGTATCCTGCCTGCAGATGTATGCGGCTGAATAAGATACCCCATCTCCTCAAGGTCTGCCATCTCATTCCTTATGGTAGCACTTGAAAGTCCCAAATCGTCCTTTTTGGAGATTGCACGCGAGCCGACAGGTTCTGCCGTCCCAATATATTCATCAATTACAGCCTTTAATATTTTCTGTTTTCTTTGACTTAAATCCATAGTATCTACCTCTTTTATCGGGCCTACGGTATTCCTTAAAAATCAAAAATACTGTTAGCACTCGCATCAGATGAGTGCTAACAGTATAAATATACCCCTTATTCCGTTATTTGTCAATAGCTTTTTTTGAACTTTTTGTTAACTTTTTTAAAGCAAAAATTCGCACATAATCTGATTTGACACAATTACAGCACTATGAGAAAGACGGACTTTTCCGTTTTCATCAATCAAAAACCCCGTTTTTAAAAACTTTTCAAGCGATTTTGGGAAAATATCATATATATTCCTGCCAAATTTTTCAAAAAATACACTTTTTGAAACACCCTCTGTCTTTCTTAGTCCCAAAAACATAAATTCCGACATCATTTCTTTTTTCGTCAAAACCTCTTTTTCTCCGTTTCTGAAATTATGCCGATTATACTCTGCAATATCATCGGTATTGGCTAACCGCACACCGCCTGCAAAGGAATGTGCCGAAAGTCCCAAGCCAATATACTCCTCCAAGTTCCAATATTTTAAGTTATGCCGTGATACCTTACCGTTTTTCGCAAAATTAGATATTTCATACTGCATATACCCGTTTTTTTCAAGTGTTTCTACTGCATATTCATACATTTCACGCTCGGTTTCCTCGTCGCAAAGAGTGATTTCACCTGCATTTACGCTATCAAAAAGCGGAGTTTCCTCCTCTAAAATAAGGCTGTAACAGGATATATGGTCGGGATTTTGCAAAATTGCCGTATCAAGCGTTTCTTTAAAGCTCTCCATTGTCTGATGCGGAATTGCCGACATTAAATCTATGCTGATATTTTCAAATCCAACCTCTCTTGCAAGTGCTATTGCATCTTTGGCATCTTTGCAATTATGAATTCTCCCGAGTGCACAAAGTTCGTCATCGCAAAATGACTGAACACCTATCGAAAGACGGTTTACGCCCATTTTATACATCATATCAAGCTTTTTGAAATCTGCGGTTTTAGGATTCATTTCAACGGTAAATTCGGCATCCGGAGACACAGAAAAATTTACCCCGATATTTTCTATTACTTTTGCCAAAAGCTCAGTTTCCAGTGCCGTCGGCGTACCCCCGCCTATGTAAACCGTATCAAATTCCGCACCTTTATACTCCGACATTTCGCATATCAGCGCATTTACATACTCTTCTTTTTTACTGTCAGGCGCAACTGCAGAATTAAAATCACAGTAAGCGCATTTTTTTAAGCAGAACGGTATATGAATATACAAGCCTTTCATTTTTCACCTCAAAACAAAAGAGCGGAAAATCCGCTCTTTTTATTCGTCATCTTTTGAGTGGCAGTCGCAATTCTCGTCGTCACAGTCACATTCAAACTCAAATTCAATCTCCTGATTGCAGTTTGGACAAACAATGCCTTTATCCTCATCAAGCGCATCGAAGTCTACCATAAAATCTTCGTGACAGTTAGGACATTCAATTTCAAAAAAGTCCATATCGTCATCAAAATCGTCGTCCTCGTCCTCATAATCTTCATCGCCGTATGCAATTTCCTCAATATCGGCAAGGTCACTGTCTATTTCATCAACCTTTTCCTCAAGCTCCTCGTGAGCATCCAAAAGGTCGTCACAAGCTGCCGCAATATCGGAAAGTACATCGACAATACTTAAAAGCAATTTGCCCTCAGCAGAGTTTTTATCTACATTAAGTCCCTCTGCAAGACCCTTTAAGTATGAAACTTTTGAAATAAGATTTTCCATAACAATCTCCTTTATACGCGTTCCATATATTCGCCTGTTCTTGTGTCAATTCTTATAGTGTCGCCCTCATTAACGAAAAGAGGAACCTGAATTGATGCACCTGTCTCGAGCGTTGCAGGCTTTGTTGCACCTGTTGCGGTATTTCCTGCAAAGCCGGGCTCTGTTTCGGTAACTGCAAGCTCCACAAAAGTCGGAGGTTCAATGCCGAACACGCTCCCCTTATATGACAAAATCATACAAACCATATTTTCCTTAACAAACTTTAAGGCATCGCCTATCTGATCCTTGCCTATGGGAAGCATATCAAAGGTTTCCTGATCCATAAAGTAGTAAAGGTCACCGTCATTATAGGAGTATTCCATATTCTTTCTTTCGATATGCGCCTCCTCAACTTTTTCGGTAGGTCTGAAGGTCTTTTCCACAACAGCACCTGTTATAACATTTTTAAGCTTTGTTCTTACAAAAGCTGCACCCTTTCCCGGTTTTACATGTTGAAATTCTACAACCTGATAAACATTTCCTTCAAATTCAAATGTTCTTCCGTTTCTAAAATCTCCAGCAGTAATCATAAAAATTTCCTCCGTTGTTATCTTTATACAAACTATATTCTAATATATTTTTGGTGATATTTCAAGTGTTTTTTTAAATAATAATCAATTCTTTGGTAAAATCAGTAAGATTTCGTGTTTTTTCGCCTATTACAATCACATCCTCTATACGCACTCCGCCAAATCCCTCAATGTAAATCCCGGGTTCAACAGTAATTACATTTCCGATTTCAGTAATATCAGCACTTTTGGGCGAAAAATTCGGGGTTTCGTGTATTTCAATACCAACACTGTGGCCAAGACTGTGACCGAAATTTACGCCGTAACCTGCTGCCTCTATTATATCTCTTGCGACAGCATCAATATCCGCGCATTTTTTACCTGCCCCTGCTGCGTTAATTGCGGCATTTTGTGCCTTCAAAACCAAATCATAAATCTCCCGCTGCATATCGCTTGCCTCGGACATAACCACGGTCCTCGTCATATCGGAGCAGTATCCATCCAGAACACAGCCAAAGTCCATAGTTATAAAATCGCCTTTTGAAATCGGCTTATCGCTTGCAACACCGTGGGGCATAGAAGACCGCACACC
>JAIKVQ010000162.1 GCA_024685565.1 Bacillota bacterium | reverse complement strand
AACATTTACAACAAGGAATGCCAAATTATACAGCATTGTGTTTTTTGTAAGAGTCCATGCAGAGCCTGACATAAAGAAAAACTTAAAATTATCAAATCCGGCCCATGGACTTCCGAATATACCCTTTGAAACATTATAATTTTTAAATGCAATAATTGCACCAACCATGGGCGTATAAGAAAATATAAGGAAAAATATTACTGCAGGCAAAACCATAAGATATAATCCTTTATGCTTTCCTATATCTTCAATAAGTAACTTTATAGACGCATTTTTCTTATTTGCTTTTTTTACATATGAATCCTCGCTATAATTCATATTTTTATATCCACCTCTCAATAATTCTTATGTTACAGATTTACTGGTATGAAATTATGAATTCAGGCACTTGATTCCTTGACCATACTACAACTCTTGATGCTTGACCGCTATGGCAATAGGACTGAATATCCGATATTGAGCCTACCTTTACAGGATTCTTATCGTCATCGGAATCCCAAATCGATATTTTGGCTGAATTCGTTCTATAAATCTTCGGAGATACCAGCGTACTCGTATTTGTTGAAACCTGCAAATATACGCCCTCGGAATTATATGCATACCCCATTTTTGCAGAAACGCTTTCGTTAAATGCCCTGCCGTTGAAATTAGAATTCAGCCTGTCTGTTGCCTTGTCATATATGTAGATAGCAGTGCATATAGTGCCATCAGGCAAGGTTTGAAAAGAATACAAATCACCTTTTTCGATGCCTTGTGCAGCTGCATATCCTGTAGAAGGTGTAAAGAATTCTACCATCGCGTCTTTCTGGTATCCTGTAATTATATCAACTGCCTCGCCATCGCTGTTTAACCCCACATAAATCTTTGTAATCAAAACAGGTATATCACCAGGTGTGGTACTAGCAGAAATTCCTCTTTCCAAAACAATACAAGGTGAAATAATATCCTTAGATGTTATTCCGTATGCGGAAACATAATACCACGAATCAGTTTTCAAATCACTTACTGTCATAACAGAATACAAACTTTCATCATTAATATCATCACTGTAACTAATAGCAGTGGTACCAGTAGTACGAGGAATCTGCAAAATGACGGTATTGCTGTCCATCGCAATTTCATCCATAAACTGATTTCCCTTGTAGCCTCTTGAAATGTTACCATTCAAAAGTACCAGATTTCCTCCTCCAACCGTATATATCCTGCGTATTCTTCCCTCTTTATCCATTTTATAACGAATAACCTGAGGTACGGCTAACGGCGGTGTATTACTGGTATATTTCACATCATCTATAAATAACTTCGCGCTTGTATAGAAAGCGTCTATCGCACCGCTGTCCTGATTCAGTATTTTAATCTTAAATGCATCATCTTTAGAACTATATTTGCAATTGGTTGCATACCCCCACTTGTAATCCAGGATTTTACCGTCCGCGGCTGCAATTCTGCCAAAAATGTCAAGATAAAATGTTCCGCAAAAATCCACAGTTATATCATAACTGCCACTGGTATTATAAGACGGGGCGACTTCATATTTTGAAGCGCCTATATTAAGAATCGGATTTCCTGCATCTGATGTCGACATTCCGTTTACAGTCCCGTTTGTTTCTTCATTTAGAACAATTATTTCAATATATTCTCCATCATCGCTCTCACATACAGCCAAAACGGTCCATTCTTTCAGAGTTGTCACCTTAACGCCCTTTCCATCAGGCTTATGTATATTCACATTACCTTCATCGTATTTACTTAAATCAACTGATGTTGCGCCATACTTTGCTATAATTGAATTGTTAACCGGACTATAGCTGTGAACAACGGCATTTCTTATGTCCTTGATTATTACCGTATCATACTTGGAATCGCTGTCATTATCTATTATTGTAACAGCACCGTATGCAGGCACCATTTTTGTGCTATTAAAATATATTGTCCTTCCATTGTAAATCACATTCGCGCTTGGTGAAATAGTGTATTGTTTTCTGCTTTTGCCGTTTGGGCTATATGTATAAGTCATACCCGTAAAATTCAAGTCTTCATACTGCATAGTAACTTCGTTGTTATACTTTTCTGTATCAATACAAAACAGTTCCGAATTGCCGTCTTCATCGGAATAATATGCCTTGACTTTATACCCAATATATTTTGCTGCGTCCGTATTACCAACCAAAAATTCCTTGTTTCCTATACGGACCATACCTTTTTTGAGTTTGCCTCCAATATCAAACGATGTTATTTCATTTGCTGTAATAACCCCTTCTGTTTCAAAAACCCGAAATGTTGCCGACAGCAATGTTTCTCCTGGAACAAGTCGGTATGTACCGATAGAGACCATCTGCGGAATATCTGCAGTAAGTGCATTATAAAGCAATAATGTAAGCTGTTTTACCTGCAATCTTTTGTCTAATGCTCTTACAATTCCTCGATGAAAATTTTGACTGCTTACGCATCTCTTATACTCGCTTTCATTTTGAAGGTCTGTAAAATTGCCGTATCCCATCAGTTTCAGAATAAGAATTGTAGCCTCATCCAATGTTATGTATGACGTGGGCTTAAATTTATTATTACCATATCCCGAAATAACACCCAATTCTGTCAAATTATTTATTGCATTATACGCAAAGCTGTCTTTTTGAACATCATCATAAAGTTCAGAGCCGAAATATTCGGCATTTTCCATTCCAGCGATGCGCGCTAATAAGAATGCAAAGGCATCTCTTCGTACAAAGTCCTCACTGCCTATTACAGGTTCAACACCTTCATATATCCGTAAACTGTTTAAAAGATCTATTGCATACTGCTGCGTGTTGCTAACTTCTGCATCAGTTCTGGTTTCGGCATATACAAGCGTAACATTGTTCAGGAGAAATATGAAGGAAAAAGCAACTGTAAATAAACTTTTCAAATAAGTCTTTAACTGATTTTTCATTTATAACCTCCTACTCTAGTTGCCGGAAACTAAAACACCGAAGAAAATTCTTGCAGCCTCAGCTCTCGTACAATAATCCTTAGGATAGAATTTATTGTCTCCCTTACCTTTAAGTATTCCGAGTTCAACCATTGCAGACACAGCCTTGACGGCATATTCAGAAATATCTTCTGCATCGCTGAAATCAAAATCAGAAGCATTTATAGACGCGACATATTCAGGATTTATAAGGCTCAGTAATCGGTAGCAGAAAACCGCCATATCCTCACGGGTTGTAAAGTCCGAAATACCAAAGTTCTTTTCTCCCCTGCCGCTCAGCAATCCATCCTTAAACGCTGTTTCTATATACCCGTATGCCCAGTGATTGCTGTCTACATCAGAAAAATGACCTTCAGAAGATGTTTCAGGAGTCAGATTTGCCGAAGAACAAAGAAGTTTTGCAACCTCTGCCCTGTTTACTAAATCATTCGGAGCAAAATCTCCGTTTCCTTTGCCGCTTATGATTCCTCTTTCATATAGATACTTTATGTATCCCGAAGCCCAGTGATCATCACTCACATCATTGAATATGCTATTTGAGCCGTTTGAGGGATTTCCTGCACTTGCATTACCCGCACCTACTGACGGAGTCCCTAAAATAAATGTGCCGATAGCCTGTGAGGAGTTTCCACCTCCTCCGCCGCTACCGCCACTTCCGCTGCCAGCAGAAGCACCGTTATATTCCGTATAATAACAAGTCTTAAATGCATCAACATTAGCAAACGGAGCCGATAAAATAATATTTTGCCATACCAGCGCTGATGCCGAATTATTTATACCAATCAACTGATAATTAGATTCTGCAAAGTTTTTGAGCTCACTCCACACCTTACAGCTATTAATTCCAACAAGTAAAACCGCATTATTAAAACAGTTTTTGAACATATCAATAGTTATAAAGTCAGTATCCTTAATGTATGAAATAACCGCCTCACGGTTTAATGCAAAAGATGAGTCATCATAAATACTCTTATAATCGCCGTCTGCGATACCAAGGACTTCCGCACACTTCTGAATATTGGATTCTGAAGGATTTGTTTCCATAAGATAAAGAGCATAAGCTTGCATAACAGATAGTTTTAAATTTGCAACAGAATCTGTTTTGACGCCGATTTGTGCTAAATTTTCGAAAAAGCTATCAGGTGCATTATCAAGCGTTAAATCACCGAATGTTACGCTTTCATTAAATCCGAGCGCTTCCAAATTATCTGTATCTGACAAGACGCCTTTGAGCAATACTGCATTTTCTGACGCCGCTTCTATTGCAGCCAAAACACCTGATGCCGACAGCAAATCAATTTGACCATCCGCCTTATTAAGTTCATTGCTCACACTGCAAACCGTAAAATTATACTTTCCGTATGCAAGACCAGTGTCTGCAAAGTCAAACTCAAAAGAAAAGCTTCCGTCAGCAGCAACAGTAATGATTTTAACAAAGCTGTCAATCTTAAGTTTAAAATCCTTTCCAAAGTCAGTGCTGTTCCATAACTCACCGCTTATTTTCGCTTTGAGTGTATCGCGGTCAAAGGAAACTAAATTTATATTTATTAAATTTCCCTCTACCAAAGGTATAATATGCTTTTCTTTTCCTGCGACATTAACAATGCAGTCATATTTAGAAATATCGTAGCCCGCAAGCGAGAACATCATACCATATGAGCCGTCCCGCTCAATTACAGTGTCGTTAAAATACCCACCGGACGTACCGTCTTTTTGATGAACAAATATGGAAACAGGCTTACCGGGGGCAACCGTAGTAATCCCTTTTAACAGCGCTGTGCCATCACCTGTAACTATGATTGACGGTTCAGCAAAAACAGCCGCCTGAAAAATGAAAATGAGTGCTGTAAAAAGGCTAAATACGGATAATCGTACCTTTTTGGGCATAATTTCACCTCTCTATGTAATTCAACCTAATATTATTCTGCAGGATTTATCGCAAAGCCGTTAAAATATACCTTGTCTCCGCTTGTAAATCTTCTTACACATAAAAGCGCATAGCAAGCGTCAAAATTCAACTTTGGATTCATGTCAAGCGTAAAGGAATACTCTTTCCAGCTTGTGCTGTCTACATCAAAGTCAATTCCCATATCTACGCCAAGTCCATCTTTTAAGTGTATAGAACATGCGGTTGCATCCTGTGATGTTGTTTTAGCAAAAAATGAAACTGTCCACCTGTCAGGTTTTTTTTCTTTCAAGAGTGTATTTAAGTCCTTTGCGTCATATTTTGCATATCCCCATGTGCCGTCAGCACTGCCTCCGACAACTTCAATTACAACTGAGCCATCTCCGACATAAGCCTCTTTATCAGGATAAGCTTTCATTGCATATGCTGCTTCAAGACTCACCCACTTTTTAGGATTAAGAGGATTTTTAATCACAATTTTCTTTTTATTCCCGTCGTCAACAAAGGAGAATGCATTAAACTGTTTTGATTCTGCAAGAAGAATCAATTTTTTTTCAGAAAAATCCCACGAATAGTCCAGCCCCGAAACTTTTTCAATAAAAACAAGGGGGCAATATGCTCTGTCATTTATAATTCTGATACAGCACGGAAGAACAAACGGTTCACCGTTAATAAAAGCCGTTTCATCATTAGAGCGGATTTTACCCGTTGTGTTTACACGAAGCATTTCAACAGCACCGTCTTGCGCATTCCATGTAACCAAAAAATCAAGTTTCTCTAGCATTTCACGAAGCGGTACCATTAGAATATCATTCTCTACAAACGCCGAATATTCAAGATTCATAGAACTGTCCGTGAACTCAACATCTATTGCTCCCGCGCTTATTCCTGTACACATAAATACTGTAATAATCACGGCTAATGACTGAAAAAATTTACATTTCATCTTATACTCCAATCAAGTCAATCACTATTAGTATATAAGGAGGCGGATTTCCGCCCCCTTCACTACCCGATAATTACTCAAGGTAAGTCACATATCTTTTCTACCTTAAAGTCATCAATATATAATGTTGTGTTTGCATTGGAAGCAACTATTAACAACCCATAATTATTCTTCCTGTAAGAAAGCCATCCTGAATTACTTGAACCAACTGTCCTGCCTGAGGGCATCGGTGTGAAATCAACCGTATACTCCAGCTTACTCCATTCATTCGATGCAGTTTGCACCGCGGTTGTATCACGGGTAGTATCTTTATCAAGTGTTCCAATAGCCGTATCCAGTTTACCGTAATCCATATAATAAGGTCTGATTTGCAGTAGTACACTGGCATTAACCTCATCCTCTGTTTTCGCCATAAAGGATATTTTATATCTTCCCTTTCCGTTTTCAAGCAAAGTATTAGCTAACGCTGTGGGGCTTCCCGGAGCTCCGCTTGTACCTGGCGATAATGTCGGACCTTCATTAACTCTTATATATGTTCCGCCTGCAGAAATACCTTTCGCAACACCTTTCTGTCCTGTGTATGCTGCTCCTTCTATGTCTTGATTAAGATTTGAACCACTTTCTGTCCATCTATATGCTGAGTTAGCAAAAGGAGTTTCAAAGCTGCTGTTCGGCATTAAGGAATCGTGCGGTTTACTTGAAATACAGTAAGGCGTAATATTTTCAAAATCGTCCCAGAAGAATGTTTTTATTGTATAACCTCCCGTTGACGGCAAATTAACAGTGGATATAATAGGCTGTTCTGTGGGAGTTTCGCCTCCGACTGTGATAACATCAGACTGCTGATAATAAAGTAAATCATTTGTATTGTCATAAACAGCGGAAATCAAGTATCCTGTATGCACATTTCCGTCCAAGCTGGTAAGTGTCGATTTAAGGGTTGCCGTACCTCCGACAATAGCCGTATCCTGATACCCATTAGCCTTTTTGGTTATTACCAAATCGTCAAAGAATACAGGTTTCCAACCAGCACCGCCTCCGACATTTCTTGAATCCGCAGCACCGTCAAAAATCGTTCCGCCAAAGAAGAAACGAAGGTGTTCTGAACCCTCAGGAACATATGTTGTGCTTGAAAGTCTTACATTATTTAAGGGGTCTTGGTTATTATTACCGTTACTTGATTCAGTCCATCTTCTACAAAGTACATGACCGCCGAGGTTTACATAGGGGCTGCTTTCAGTTCTGTCATGAACACCCCAGATTATATCTCCAAGCAATGACTGGTCTTCAGCAGTATTAAGAACTGCCTCTATTAAACCCGGAGAAGCAGGCGAATTAACCCTGAACGAAAAGCTGTATGCCCCGGGACCGTAATCCTCCAAAACCTTGTCAAGATCAATCCAGAAACCCTTTGCTTTGGTTTTAGGATCACCGTTATAGGTTCTTATCTGAGTAGATTCATAGTTTGCAGCCGCAAGTCCTGCACCAGTAAAATTGCTTTGGTAAGTAAACTTAACAGCTGAGCCGGCAGCAGCATTTATAGGATGAATTCCATAGTCAACATCCTTATTGTAAACAGCGTTAAATGCAGCTTCATCAGCAAAATGGTTTTCATAAACAACAATATCGTTGTCCAGCTTTGTTTCCAGCGCTACTGCTCCGTATGTACCCTCTGCAAACGCAGCCGCAGGCAATACTGCTGCAAGCAGCGAAATCGCAATAACGCACGCCATGAATTTTTTCGACATTTTTTTCATATTAGAAACCTCCTCTTTTTATTTACATAGGTTACACTATTATGATAATTGTTTTACAATAGGTTTACAATGCACAAAACGAGATAGAAATTAGCACAAAACAGTACAACAGTTTGCATTATGCTTGATATTTTTTCCAAACTGGGTTATCATATATATGTAAGATTGTGCGAAAGGGATGGTGTTATGAATATATTGCTGGTTGATGATGAGCCTGTCTGCATCAGTACAGTTTCTCACATATTAGAGAATATGTATGAAAAAAAAGTAACAATTTTCAGTGCTGTTTCCTCAAAAGAAGCACTTAAAATCGTTAAAGAAGAAAGAATCGACCTTGTATTTACCGACATCAGAATGCCTGATATGGACGGTCTTGAACTTGCAAAGTCAATAATAAAAATATCACCCCTGTGCGAGATAGTTATTCTGTCTGCATATGACCAGAAAAAGTATCTGAAAACAGCCATAAACCTGAATGTACTCCGTTATCTGCAAAAGCCGGTAGACCCCGCAGAAATAATTGAGGTCACAAACATTGTTTCAGAAAAACACAGTGCACTTAAAAATATATCCGTTCAGGGTAAACTGGATTTATTGCAGGGTAAAATTGCAGAAATACTTATTTCAAAAAATTATCAGCCGCAAAAGATAAAAATTTTGGCAGAACATATTTACGATTTGGATTTCTTTTCGTGCAGATATTACGCTGTATGTATTATACTTACAGACAGCAGTCCTGTGGGCTTTGAAATTTCGGAGGCTATACAAAAATTGGCATACGAAAAAAATATACTTACCATAAAAACAACGAAGAATGAGGCTATACTGTACATTTTCGGAGGCAACGATAAGGGGCTTTCCAATACTGTAAGCTCAGAGCTTGAAAACACTCTCTTACCTTACACAGAAAAAATGCAGATTTGTATAGGAAATACCGTTTCAAAAGTCGAGGACATTTCACGCTCTTATGTCAACGCATATATTCTGACAGAATATTCATTTTACACAAAAAAGGGAATTCACAAATACGACAAAAGCAAAAATTACAGTGATTACCGCAAGCTTCCCGACCCAACAATTTTTAATATCGAATCAATACCCGACTATGAATACGGCTTTAATACATTCTTAGAAAGCACATATCTTTCCTTGAAAAAAACTGCATCAACACCAAAAAAATCGGTTCATATGCTTTTTTTTAACATAATAAATCATATGCTTATACAAGCTATGAATAACGGTATATTCTGCGATGTTTCGGTCAATGATATTCATTACATGAATTTTCTTACAATAGACGATTTGTATGAATTTACACATAATTTTGTTGCTGAACATTCCCTTTGCATACCTATAAATAAAATAGCCTTTAATATCAAAAATTACATTAAACAAAACTATAAAAACAAAAATTTGTCTGTTGATATGATTGCATCTCAATTTAATATGAGCCCGCAATATATCCCAAAGCTTTTTAAAAAGTCTTTTAACATTTCAATTATGCAGTATGTTACCGATACACGCATTTCTGCCGCAAAATCGCTAATACGCACACAGGATATGGGAATAAAAAATATAGCCGAAGCAGTCGGCTATGATGACGCTAATTACTTTTCACGATTATTTAAAAAGAAAACAGGCATGACCTATACAGAGTATAAAAAACAATAATTATTTGGGGTGACAAAAATGTATTCTTTGAGTTTAAACGGCAATTGGGAAATGAAAAAAAAGGGGGACATTGAAGTGCTACCAGCCACGGTTCCGGGCTCGGTATATAATGATTTATTGAATAACGGCTTAATTGATGACCCTTTTTTTCGCGACAATGAGTATAAGGCTCTCAAAATTTCCTGCCATGATTTTGAATATACCCGTACCTTCATAATTTCTGACAAAATAATAAAAAGCAATAGGGTGTATCTTTTATGTATGGGACTTGATACATTATGCGAGATTTACATAAATGACCTGCATATTTCCAATACAAGCAACATGCACAGGACATATGAATTTGATATAAAGCAGTATATAAAAACGGGCGAAAATAGAATTAAAATTGTCTTTAATTCTCCCGTAAACTATGTTACGCATATGGACGATATTGACCATCTGGTCAGTTCCTCCTGTGCGGTAAGAGGCATTTCGCACATCAGAAAAGCATCGTGCATGTTCGGCTGGGACTGGGGTCCGAAGCTCCCTGATATGGGAATATGGCGTGATATTTCCATTATATACGGAAATTCAGGAAGAATTTCCGATATGTATGTGCGAAGCCATAGTGATAACGGCAAATACATTCTTGATATTGAGCTTGAAAATGATATTTTTTCGGAAAACTGTGACTTCGAAAATAAAATCACCGTTACAGACGATGAGGGCAACTCTTTTCTTACAAATTCCAAGAGCGATTTTGCCTCCTTAACCATTGAAAACCCAAAAATATGGTGGCCCAACGGATATGGAAGCCAGCCACTTTACACAGTAAAAAATGAACTTTACATAAACGGGGCAATAGCTGATTGCAAGACACTTACAATCGGTCTAAGAGAAATTAAGGTTAATAGAGATACGGTTTGTGACGGCACAAAATTTGAATTTTCAGTTAATGGCATAAGTATTTTTGCAATGGGGGCGGATTATATAATTGAGGATAATATACTTGCACGCTGCAACAAAGAAAAGACGGAACAGCTTATACTTGACTGCATTGACGCCAATTATAATATTATCCGTGTTTGGGGCGGCGGCATTTATCCTGAGGATTATTTTTTTGATTTGTGTGACAAGTATGGGTTATTGGTTTGGCAGGACTTTATGTTTGCCAATGCCATGTATAATTATGACAAAAAATTCCTTGATAATATAGAGAATGAAATCCGCGATAATGTGAAAAGACTGCGGCATCACGCCTGCCTTGCAATTTGGTGCGGAAACAATGAAATAGAAGAATTGTGGGACGGCAGATGGAAAAAGAAGGATATGGGAACGCCCAAACTCAAAGCTGATTATATAAAGATATTTGAGGCGTTTTTACCGAATCTTGCAGAAAAATATGACCCTGACAGGTTCTATTGGCAGTCTTCACCTTCTTCTACCGGCAGTTTTGACAATCCAAGCAGTGAACAGCACGGAGATATGCATTATTGGGGTGTGTGGCATGCTGATGAGCCATTCACAGCCTTTCGCGATTTATATCCGAGATTGATGACTGAATTCGGTCTTCAATCATTCCCTGACTATAAAACAATAAAGTCTTTTACCCTGCCAGAGGACAGAAATATCTTTTCGTATGTCATGGAGGCTCATCAAAAAAGCCTTACAGGAAATACAAAAATAATGAATTACATAGGTATGCTCTACAAGTATCCAAAGAATTTAGAGGCTTTGGTTTATGTTTCTCAGCTCATTCAGGCAGAAGGAATTAAATATGGTGTTGAACATTGGCGCAGAAACCGCGGCAGATGTATGGGCGCGCTCTATTGGCAGCTTAATGATTGCTGGCCTGTTGCATCATGGTCAAGTATTGATAGCTTTGGGCGCTGGAAGGCTCTTCATTACATTGCAAAGCGATTCTATTCTCCTATTATGATTTCTGCCTGTGAAGATAATACAAAAGTATCTCTTTGGCTATGCAACGAAACTCTGGATACAGTTTGCGGAAAGGTTGTGTGGCGACTCATAAAAGGAAACGAAGAGCTTTTATCAGGAGAAATATTTACAGAAATCAAACCGCTTTCATCTGCAAAAACATATGATTTTGACTTTTTAGAGCAGCTTGCTACCGATGATGAACTAAGAAGTACAGTCTTAGAATACCGCTTTATTGTTGAAAGCAATGTTATCAGCGAGGGTACCCAATGCTTTGTCAAGTATAAGCATTTTACTTTTTTGAACCCGAATATTAAAACAAAAGTATTTGAAGAGGACGGTAAACTAAATATAACTGTATCTGTGGATAATTTTGCAAAATTTGTTCGTCTTGATTTAAGTGAAACCGACTGTGTTTTTTCTGATAACTATTTTGACCTTACCGGCGGCGAGACAAAAACAGTATACATTAAACGGGCAGATAAAAACGTTGATATTGAAACCTTGAATAAGCAGCTTACTGTTACAAGTTTATTTGACACATACTGATTAAGGAAAATGTGGGTGAAGGAATATGAAACACATATTAAAATCTACTAATCTAAAAGAAAGAATTCGCATCTTTATACTGCTTACAACAGGTATTTCCTTCTTATTTTTCTCAATAGCCACAAATTATGTAAATAAAAGTCTTTTTCTTAAAAATACCAGCCAGCTAATGCTTAAGAATTTCGATCTGACCCGCAGTAATCTGGAAAGCATTGCAGAAGACTCCAAAAATGCTTGTGCAATTATTGAAAATGACAAAAAGATTCATGACTTTATTGAAAAAGAGAAGGATTTTATTTATGAAGGCGGCAATGCGTTTTATGAATATTATGTTGCATATCTTAGCATGCAGGATACTATTATTTTTTTATCAGACACATATGATATTGACGGAATAAGTATATATACTAACTCAGGTTGCATTTACGGAAAAAACGGCAAAACATATTTTGATAAAAATCATATCAAAAACAGTAAATGGTACAAGTCAATGGAATCTCGTAAGGAATCCGCTCTGTTTTGCAGTTCCGATTATTTTTCCGAACAAGAGCAAATTGTTAATGGGGATTTGTGCTACATTAAACTACTTCGCTCACGCATAAGCGGCAAATACATTGGCGCAATACGAATAACCATATCTTCAGATCATATTAAGAGTCTTCTATCCTCAAGTTCCAGCAATTTAATATGTACAACTTATTTGCAAAACGATATTGGGGAAATTTTAACTCCATTTGATAATTATATAAATATTGACATTAAACCAACATCAAAACAAACATTAAGTTATGACGGGAACTCCGTGATAATATGTCAGGAGCTTACCGGCACAAATCTTTTTCTTTTAAGCATAACGTCTTATAAAGACGCGATGACAGATTTTAATAAAATAAGATTGCTTATTTACGCCGTCACTATTATCATTTTAATTATATCATATAAAATGTCAAAATTTTTCGCAGCAGGCATAACAAAGCGCCTGAGTAAAATGATGGATTCGATGGATAACATAAAATACGGAATTTTTGAACCGGTTTCCACAGGCGATTATAATGATGATATAGAATTATGTATAAAAAACTACAACTATATGCTTTCCGAATTTCAAGCATTGTTGGATGAACAGAAACAGCATGAGGCTCAGAAGCGAAATCTTCAGCTTAAAATCCTTCAGGAACAGATAAAGCCACACTTTTTATATAACACCCTTGAACTGATTAACAGTGCAGCTATTATAAACAACATTCCTGAAATTTCAGAAATTGTGCTTGAACTTTCTTCTTTCTATCGGCTCTCACTAAGTCAGGGTGATGATTTTCATACCCTTAAAGACGAGCTTCATCATATAAGCCTGTACTTCTCTTTACAGAATAAGAGAGCTCAGAAATATCTGTTATTGGATGTAAACGCCCCAAAAGAATTGCTTAACGCATCAGTTCCCAAATTACTTCTTCAGCCGATAATAGAGAATTCTTATTACCATGCATTTCCTTTGTCATTAAATAAAGAAAATGCCAAAATTGAAGTTTCCGTCAAAAAGCATAATGATGACATATTTATAAAAATTTATGATAATGGCGTCGGAATTCCTTATGATAGACAAGAAAGTATTCTTGAAACGGAGAGTAAAGACGGATTCGGCTTAAGGAATATTAACGAGCGAATTAAACTTTTTTATGGAAATAATTACGGATTATCTGTTTCCTCAAAACCAGGCGTAGAAACGATTGTTACAATAAAACTTCCTTATCGCCCCATGCAGAATGATTTTTAATATTAAACGGTAAGAGTTTTCATCTACTCTTGCTGTTCTATATTTTCCCAAATCATCCTTGCGGTATTGGTTAAAAATGGAATGCAAGTTTTGTGAAGAAAAGGTCAATTACAAGTGGAAATGTATTTAAGCGGACAAATGGGCGCTGGTACGGAGTCGTATGGTACATAGATGAAGCCGAAAATCGAAAACGGAAATCACTGTCAGGGACTACAAGGCAATCTGCAAACCGCACACATGACAGAATTTGATTAAGAATTAAAATAGAAAGATGAATTAAGGATATTATTATAAGATAGCATACAGAATTGACTTGAAAATAAGTGATATTATTTTGAAAAATTGATGCTTTTTTGATGCTGTAGCAGACGGAATGGTTAGAAAAGAAATGCGCCAGATGCAAAAATGATGCTCTTTTGAGCATCATTTTTGGAAAAACTTGGTAAAATTTGTTAGACAACAAAACACACAAAAACGGCTCAAACCCAGTGTTTAAGCCGTTTTCACGATGGCAGGGGTACAAGGACTCGAACCTTGGGCACGCGGTTTTGGAGACCGCTGCTCTACCAACTGAGCTACACCCCTAAATTTGACTGCCCGGTTATTTTATCACACGAACAGCCTTATGTCAATATTTTTACAATAAAAATCTTGATATTTACTCATATTATATTATTTCAAAATCCCTCGCCTTATAAAGCATCAATGCTGCAGCAACTGCAACATTTAAGGACTCTGCTTTACCGAAAATGGGGATTTTTACACTTTTATCACATATCTTCAATACTTCATTGGAAACACCTTTTGCTTCATTTCCGACAATAATTACTGTCTTTTTCCCATAAACATTTTCTCTGTAATCTTCCGTATCTCCATTTAAAGCCCCCGCCAAAAGTGAATATCCTCTGTTTTTCATATCCTCCAAATCGGAGCACGTTACATTCTCTAAGATATTTATGTGAAAAAACGAACCCATACTTGCTCTGACCGTTTTTGGACTGTAAATATCTGCACATTCGGACGACAGCATCAAATCTGCCCCAACAGCATCACAAATCCTGACTATCGTACCCATATTCCCCGGGTCTGAAACCCTGTCACAATAAAGACATAGCGGATTATTTACCCTTTTTAACTGCTTTTCAGGCATTTTAATTACTGCAATTACTCCTTGAGGCGTATCCGTATCGCAAAGAGATGCAAAAATGCTGTCCGACACTCTATAGATTTCCTCAAAATCAAAAACTTCATTAAGTTTATCGGATACAGCAATCAAAAAAATATCGCATTTTGCATCAATCGCGTCCCTTACCGACTTTACCCCCTCTACTGTAAACATACCATTTTCTTGGCGTGCCTTTTTTGTCTTTAAGGATTTTATGAACTTATATGTAGAATTTTTTGAAGAAGTTATTTCTTTAATCATTTTTAATCACCAACTAAATTATAACAGCTTTTTTTATTCTTTTCAAGAGTTTGACTTTTTTTGATATTTTTGGTATAATTTGAAAGTTTAAGAAAGGATGATTTTTTTGACTCACAAAAGTACAATGCTTGCCTGTGAATTCGGCATAACAACCCAGTCTGCCGTTAACAACCTAACACCTATTTTATTCGTAATTTTCAAGGATAATTTCGGTATTTCATATACGCTGATTGCCTCTCTTATTCTTTTTAATTTCCTTGTGCAAATCGTAACAGATTTAACGGCAATAAAAATACTTGGCATATTGGATTACAGAAAATCAGGTATTTTGGCACAAACTTGCGCCGCTATCGGCTTGATTATGCTGGGTGTGCTGCCAAATTTTATGCCTATATATGCGGCACTTTTTACTGCAACCTTCTTTATGGCATTTGGAGGCGGACTTTTAGAGGTTATGGTAAGTCCCATTGTTGACTCTATATCAACAGGACAAAGCGCCACTAAAATGAATATTCTCCACTCATTTTTTTCATGGGGGCAGGTTGCTGTTGTTTTAACCGCAACGGCAGCATTAAAATTTTTGGGAAACGGAATATGGCAATTTATACCGATAGCTTGGGCATTAGTCCCCATAATCAGCATAATTATGTTTTCTTTTGTTCCTATTCCGGAAATTGCACGTGCGGAACGCAAATCAGGCGATAAACTTCCCATTTTATCAAAAGTTTTTCTGCTTATGTGCCTTTTAATGATTACCTCTGGTGCTTCCGAAATAACTATGGGAGAATGGGCATCTGTATTTGCCCAAAAAGGACTTGGAATAGATAAGTTTGCAGGCGATATTTTTGGTCCTTGCCTTTTTGCAGTATTTATGGGCAGCGGAAGAGTCCTTTTCGGCATATTCGGTGACAGAATAAAGCTTAGAAACGCACTGATTTTCTCCGCATTTTTATGTACCATATGCTATATTGTGGCTGCAACGTCAAATACCCCCTATATTGCACTGTTTGCCTGTGCTTTAACAGGTTTTTCGGTCAGCATTATGTGGCCTGGGGTTTATTCATATTCTTCAAGTATTATAAAAAACGGCAAAACTGCTATGTTCGGTATACTGGCACTGTGTGGAGATGTAGGTTGCTCCTTAGGTTCTTGGCTTACAGGAGCTATGTCGGATTTTTCCCTTACTTTTCC
>JAIKVQ010000090.1 GCA_024685565.1 Bacillota bacterium | reverse complement strand
CGTCTCAAAATCTCTGTATCAAGCATATTTTACCACAAAATTATAATTTGTCAATACAATTTTATGATTAAAAGATTTTAAAACATCATTTCATCATTTCATCCAATATCTCCCATAAAGCCGCTTCACATTGTTTCATTGTGTAGCCTTTTGGAAAATATGATTTTAATTTGTTGAAATCAAGATAAAGCCGTTCTTGTTTTGGTTTTTCTTCTTCGAAAATGGTTGTCACGGGCCTATTCCCGTTCTTGATTTCGCGATTATTTGCGCGATACTCCGCGCCCGTTTCAGGGCTAACAGCGGGGAGGATCTGACCTCCCCCTTCCATATAAGTCCTCATTTTGAAGAGGGGCAATCGGTTTTCGGAAATCATCTTTCGGATATTTTTTTATCATAAATCGACACTAAAGTCGATATTGTTTTCTAAATCAAGTTTTTTGAGCTCTTTGGCAAACGTTCACGGCGGCTCAGACCGGTTTTATTTTAATTCAGTCTTATGATCTGACTGTTTGCTGTGATGCGGTCAATAAGCGTTTGCATCAGATGCTTGTCCCCAGCCGCATCAACCCACGAGGACAATTCTCTGTTCGTTATAAATATTATGCTTCTTGTCTCATTGAGGAGCATAATGCTGTGATAGAACTTTACCAGGTCTTCCTCTCTTATACCGGCATACATCATATCGTCTATGACGATTAGCGAGCTCTGTGTGAAGTACCTGAAGCGCCGGCGTTGCTTCTCCGATGTTGCTTTGTTATCGATGGTATAAAGGAAGTCTTCATAGCTGTTATAGCTTACCTTGATGCCTGCCTCCAGTGCTATTCTTCCCAGATGCGCCGCAAGCGAGGTTTTACCGCAGCCGCATTTCCCGATAACAATCAGGTTCTGATCCTTCTCTATCCATTCAAGCTCTTCAAGACGTTCTATATGCCAGGCAATACCGCTGTTGATGCTTGTTTTTACAAACTCCTTTTTAGGAAGTCTGCCTGCTTTTTCTCGCCTCAGCACCGCAAATTCCTCGCGTTTATCTACTTCCTTTTGCAATATTTCTTTAAGATAAGCAAGGTTACTCTCTTTATCATTTGACAGGTCGATCACGCCTTTTGCGATATTCTGAAGATTAAGCGTTCTGGCAAGCTCTTGTATCTCTGTGATACTTGTCACTTCTATTCACCTCCGATTTCCTTTGCTCTGTGTCTGCATTGATAGAACAGCGAGCTTTTCATATTGACTCTGGACATTGCTTCGCCTGTTTTGTATATGAGGTATGCTGCTAATTCATAAGCTGTGCAATTGTCCGTTTTCACACAATGCTCAATTGCTTCTTCCATTTGGTCTTCGGTGTAAACTCTCGACAGCTTTATCACCCAGCGGTAATGTGTATTGCGATAGCGTCTGACCGTTGTTCCTACCCTTGCAATGTATTCCATCGCAGTTTCATTATCGCCGTACATCCTTTTGAGGATTTCAAGTGACACTGCTTCATCCCGCGTCTCCTCTTTGAAGGGAATGTCAAGTCCGGGCGCCTCCGCTTTTTTCGTGGTATGGACGACCACATTGTCCGCTGCTCTGTAAAATGTGAGTTCTCCATCATCTTCCTCGATACGCACAACCTCTTTGACGTGAACTTTATCTTTTGGAAGCAAGTATCTGCTGCCCTGATAGGTTACGCAGTAGTTTGGCGAAACATTTCTGAAATCATTTGCAATACTTCCACGAAACGGGACCTTCACCAGCACGGGTGCTTCTTCCATAAACACTTCACGCGGTATGCGTTTGGTGGAATAGTTGTAGCTGCCATTCGCTTCAACGTCCAGCCAATTAAGTGCCGCACTGTTCAGCGAATCGATTCCGGCATAAGTGCGACCTTCCAAAAAGCTTTCCTTGACGTATTTGACGAAGCTTTCCACCTTGCCCTTGGTCTGCGGATCCCGCGGTCTGCACAAAACAATGCTGTAACCAACAGTGTTTACATATTCCTCAAACTCCGGAACGAAAATGATATTCCCAAGGTTTTCACTCACCACAAACACTCTGTCCTGGTCATACATAATCGTTTGTGTCCTGCCGCCGAAATATCTGAATGCGTATTCGTGAGCTCTGATTGCTGTTTCTGTTGTAAACGGCTCCGGATGGAAGTATACGAAATGCATACGACTGTATGACAGTACCATGCAGAAAAAGTATACCCTGGTTAATCTCCCGTACATATCCTTCATTTTGAATTGCCCGAAATCCACCTGCGCTTCATATCCCGGAGGCAGCGGTTTTCGCGGTTTTGTCTGCCTTCCGGTATAGTGGTCATAGCCATAGTCATAGCGCAGCTTCTGAACATACCGATAGAACGGGGTACGCGAACATTCAAAGTCCGGGAACGTTTCCTTGAGCTTGAAAAAAAGATTTGTCACCTTTATCTGCGGACAGGTATGTAATTGGGATAGCATGAATTCTTTGTAGTTATCCAAATATTCTGCCCTGGTGTTTTCGGCGTTTAGCAAATCATCCTCTGTAGAGTCCCACCACTTTCGGACACTCGTCAGCGTCAGCGATAGATTTGTCGCCGTTTTCTTTTGCGAAAGACCAAGCTTTTTGTACTCCTGAATCTTTCTGAAGTTTTCTAATGTTACTTTCATTTTTGTCTCCTTTCTTTTTGTGATTTATCTCCTCCTTATCTGAATACTTTCATTAGGCATCACCACCTTTCATATATACAAACAGCGCTGCTATCAGTTAGCAACGCTGTTGTTTTTGTTTCCTCGTTCAATAATTATTTCTTATTCTTTTCAGAATCAAAAACTTTTTTCGCTTCTTCCAATCCTTTGCCTTCTATGTAATACCCAATAGCCGCCTTCCCAATTGCTGATGTACCTACTGCAGCAATCCCAGAACTAATAGCGGAACCAGCCCCCGGCCAAACTCCATTAAGAAATTTTGTTGCTTGTTGGGCAATTAATTTAAAAGTATAACCTAACCCAGCAACGCCGCCCATACTAAATATAAATTCTTTTGCAGTATCTAACGAAATATCTCTTCCACTTAGTGACGCAATTAATGTTACTAAAACAGCTTGCAAAATGAGCAATACATAGATATCGGAAACAGGAATAGGAGTTAACGCAACTGTTGCTGCAATTCCAGAGAAAACTGTATTTAGATGTTTTGCAAGTCTTCTTACTACTTCAGTAAGTCGTGCGGCCATTCTTAATCCCATCTGTGCTTCAAAATCCTGAATGGCCTCCTCTAATATATCAAGTAGTTCCTCAATTCTATATCTTCCGTCAAAGGCTATTTGAAGATTCTCAATATCTTTTTTAGGTAAATTCTCAATATCTTCAACAGAAATTTCAAGGCCGTCGGGAGTTTGCCAATCAATTAGGGACGAAACAGCAATTATGTCGTCTATTTTCAATCCACTTCTCACAATGATACCCTTATAGTAACTTACTACTTCCTGAATTTTATCAACTTTTGACTGCGGATATGTAGATGGCTCTTTAAATCTAGATGGTGCCATTTCATCACTTTTATTTATTACAACAACAATTGGCAGCCTAAGACTGTTTGTTTCCTGATATGATTTAGCTAATGTTTTAAGGAATTCAACATCTCTAGTTACATCATCCCTATGCGTACAATTGAGCATTAATATTGCAACATCAGGAGAAAACTCATTAATTTGACTAATAAGCATTGCTTCAGCAGAGATTTCACTATTTATACTCTCTGACTCTGCGATACCACGAGTATCACATATTTCCATAAGAGTTCTGTCTCCATCCATACATTTATACACTTGCGTTTCCGACGTGCAACTTCTCGTATCACTTACGCCGGCCACATATGTACCACAAAGTGCGTTTATTAAACTGCTTTTTCCAACTCCTGTTCTACCAATTAAAAATATTCTAGGAGGCCTATGCGTTTCTATTCCTTCCATTAATTTTTTAAGCTCTTTATCACCTAGAATTACATCTTTGAGCTTTTCTCTAGTCTTAACCGGAATTGCGTCAGGCAATTTATCAATAAGTTCACCTGCTTTAGTGTAAAACTTTTTCATATTCTGCATGCGTTCTTCAATTTTCATTTTTTCATCTTTCATTTTTTCCACCTTCCCGTAGTTTATCATTATATTATCCTCGTGTAACATCATATATTATCTCACTTTCAATTAAAGTCCGCATTGCTTTACCCGGAAAACACAAACATATTTTGTAACCAATCTTGTTTTTATCATCCTTCAGTAAAACGATGGACTCAACAAAAACCTATATTTTAATCCTCGACTACAATGCAATTAACCACTCTCGAAACAGGAGTACATGCATCAAGAGCAATAACTCCTTCGCCATAGTATGGTGTAAAGTTAGGATTATTATCAAATTCACCGCCATCACCTTCATAGCGTGAATGTCCAAAAGAACAATGCCAATGACCGCATATAATAGTTTTATCTTTTTCAATAATTTTGTTGTGTGCTGCTTCCATACCATTTATCCATCTCGCGCTATTCCATGCTTGAACTCCTGCATTTCTCCATTCTTCAATGGGAAAATATTTTTTTGAATAATTATTTCCTATAATTGTACAAGGAATCCAACCGTGAGTAAATATGTAGTGCTCTGTCTCATAAAAATCGACCATTGCCGGAATAATATTTTGTATAAACGGATTTTTTGACAGCTTTTTATATATTTCATCTGATTCGGTTGAGAGCTGTTCAATCGTTGTTTCTGTTAGTTGCAGAACTGTATCTACCGTACCGTTGGAATGGTGATATCTTTGCAAAAAGCTGCCTTTATTCCAGTTATTCAGGAGTTCCAAAGCCAAGTCTTCGTGATTTCCCCTTATAAGAATAACTTTCTCCCGTAACATTAGATCAAGTATGAAATTCTGTAATTCTAACGCCTCGGTGCCTCTGTCATAAATATCGCCACATATAATTAATTTATGAGGTTCTTTATCTTCAAAAAATCCTTTTTCTGCTAATGCCACATTCAATTCACTAAAATATCCGTGGACATCTGCCGTTACATAATATCGCATAAGTTTACCTCTTACAGCTTTTACGCCATTCGCTTTCTCTAAACCCGGCCAAAACATAATCTTCACCAATCACAAGCGGGCGTTTTACAAGCATACCGTCTTTGCGAGAAGTTCTAACTGTTCCTCCTCAGTCATAGGTATATGTTCATTTCACTTTTCTCCCTTAGTCCGTTATTAAAACGGAATCTGCAACCATTGCTGGCTGCAGTACGTTATTAGTTATTAACCGGCTCGGTACTGGGATCACCTTTTGTCATTGCCTCCGC
>JAIKVQ010000081.1 GCA_024685565.1 Bacillota bacterium | reverse complement strand
GTCTATTCTGTTGGTATAGCAGTAAACTTAGAGATGCTGGAAAAAGCGGGATATGTAGATGCAGACGGTACACCGCATCAGCCCGAAACCTTTGATGAGCTTGCCGAAATGGCTAAAAATATTAAGGAAAAAACAGGTAATTCCGGATTTATGATGCCTACTATGTCTAATGCCGGCGGATGGAGATTTACGCCTATTGCTTGGGCATACGGTGTAACCTTTATGGAACAGGATAAGGACGGAAAATGGCAGGCAACATTTGACACTCCTGAGTGTGTAGCAGCGCTTCAATGGATAAAGGATTTAAAGTGGAAATATGATGTAATTCCTGAAAATATACTTATAGACGAAGGAAAAGTAAGAAATGCATTTGGAGCGGGTGAAGCTGCAATGGCTTTTGCAGAAGGTGCACAGGCAGCAACCTTTGTGTCAGCAGGCATGAAGAAGGATAATATCGGCTTTATACAAATGCCTGCAGGTCCGAAACGCCATGTAACACTTATAGGCGGTTCGTATAATGTATTTAACAAAGATGCAACAGATGCACAGATTGATGCAGTATTTGAGTATTTAGACTGGTCAGGCTCTGGGCGTGTTTTGAATGACGAAATAAAAGAGAGAATAAAGAAATCGCTTCAGACAAAGGAAGAAGAGGGCAAGCTTATAGGAATTCTTACTGCTTCACCGTACACTAATGACGACCCGAGAAGAGCATATGAGATTCAGCTCAACACCGTAGAAATGGCAAATATTAACATGAATCATGTAAAGCTCTATAATGATCAATCGGATATTGAGTGGCAACAGGAGGAGCCGATTGAGGCACAAGCTTTATATGCCGTTTTAGACAATGCAATACAAGCAGTTTTGACTGATGAAAATGCAGATTGTAAGGCACTTATTGAAGAGGCTTGCAAAAACTTCCAAGCAACTCTTGATGTTGTAAACAATTCTTAATTTAAGTATAAAATTCCTAAGACTGTACTGCTTGCAGTCTTAGGGAATCTGATACTATAGAACCTATCGAAAGGTATGAAAATGATGCTTAAAAAAAATAATTTACAAGCTGGCGCAAAAAGAGAAAAGGGGAATGCGTTTACGAGGTTTATATCTCGGGATCTGAGTGCATGGGTGCTGCTTATACCGATGATTTTGTGTGTGTTCTTCTTTACATTAAGACCGCAAATCCTGAGCATTTATTGGTCATTTCATAAAATGGTTATGTATGAGCCACAGGAATTTGTCGGGTTTAAGAACTATATAACGGTTGTTTCACGTCCTGACTTTTTGCGGACGGTAAAAAACACTCTTATGTATGTTTTTTATTCGATGATTATAGGTTTCCCCATTCCGTTTATTCTGGCTTTGGTTATGAACGAGCTTGTGCATTTTCGTAAAATCACACGCGTACTTGTTTATTTTCCGAGCATTATGCCGGCAATGGCAATATCGCTTTTGTGGGTGTTTATTTATAATCCTTCACCGGCAGGACTGATGAATCTGGTTATGGGTAAGTTCGGAATAGCGCCATATCAATGGTTACAGGATTCAAAATTTACAATTCTTTGGATTATCGTTTCTATGACATGGAATGGTTGTGGAGGTACGGCGCTTTATTACTTTGCGGCAATGCAGGGGATTAACCGCGAAATCTATGAAGCCGCATTGATGGACGGAGCGGGATATTGGAGAAGAGTTATGATTGTAACGGTTCCTTATATGTACGGAATGTTAATTCTTTTTGCTGCAAGACAGATTATCAGCGTATTTAATATTATGGAGCAGGTTTTGCAGATGACAGGCGGCGGACCTAATAATGCTTCTGTCACACTGGGACTTTTAAATTACAGGTACGCATTTGAAAACGGCGGACAAAATGCTCAATACGCCTTGGCTCTCGGGGTAATGATGTTTATCTTCTTATCAATAGTTGCTATAGGCTACTTTAAGCTTGATAAAAAGATACAGGAAAATCAGATGTAACAAAGGAGGAGACGATTTAATATGAGAAACGATAAAGGTAAGTTTTCAAATATGAATTCCGGCGCTTTATGTACTTCGGATATGAAGCAGTTTAAGTACAGGTTATTTTACGCCTTTCTTTGTGTATTTATGCTATTTTGGTTTGTAATAGTGGTATTTCCGTGTCTGTGGCTTGCCGTTTCGGGATTTAAGACGGCAGCTGAAATAAATGCAAGTAAGAATGTTACCTTCTTTCCAAAGGAATTTGACTTACATAAGGTTGTGTATGCTTGGAATACTTTAAAATACAGTAAATTCTATTTAAATACATTCTTTCTTGCAATAGGATGCGTATTATCGGAGCTTGGTGGGTCAGTGCT
>JAIKVQ010000062.1 GCA_024685565.1 Bacillota bacterium | reverse complement strand
TTCATTCGTGAGGGAAGGCTTATAATAGGTCCATACTATACACTTCCGGAAGAATTTACAATATCCCATGAGGCGCTAATCAGAAACCTCATATTCGGAAGAGAGACAGTTGAAAAATATGGCGGGAAAATGCCGATAGTAGGATATACACCTGCAAGCTGGGGGCAGACAGGGCAGTATCCGCAGATCTTATCCGATTTTGGCATAAAATATATGATGTTTTACCGCGGTATTTCACATCACGAAGCACCTGCTGAGTATATCTGGAAATCCCCTGACGGAAGCTCTGTTTTAGCAAGCCGATTTGCACTTTATTGCAGATATAATTGGTATTATCAGGTACATAGAGCCGTATCACGCAATAGAGTTTGGAGTAAGGACTATAAATGGGGCGAATTTGACGAAGCACCATTCCGCCGTGCAGACGGCTTTGTCGGTGCTGCAATAAATTATGACTTAAAATCGCCCGTTGCAAATTATGATAATACCAACCTAAAAAAAGCAATCCTTGATATGCTTGAGGAGGAAAAGGGACACTTCACAACTCCTGTATTTTTGGGCATGAACGGACACGATATTTCGGTCGGCTTCCCAAGAGAAAGTGAAGTCATAGCTGATGCTAAAAAACTATTTAATGGCGAAATAGAGATAGAGCATACAAACCTTGAGGGCTTTTGGAAGGATGCCGAAAAGTGTCTTGATAAAGACAAAATGACAGTTTTGACAGGCGAGCGCCGTTCCTACTTAAAAGAGGGTAAATGGACTTACCTTATGCCAAGCACAATAAGCGCAAGAACATATTTAAAGCAAGCTGATTTTTCGGCTTATACGGCACTTTGCTATATTGCAGAGCCGCTAAATGCCATAGCAGGAAATGACTCTAAGCTGTATCTACATAGAGGTTGGCAGTATCTAATTTCAAACCATAGCCATGACGCAAACGGAGGCTGTGCGCCCGATTGCGTATGTAAGGATATGGAGTATAGATTCAGAAAAGCGCAGGATATTGCAGAAATCGTGACAGAGGACGCAATGGCTCATATCGCAAAAAATCTTTCGCCACAAGGTCAGAAAGAAGATATTGTGCAATTAGTTGTATATAACACCTTGCCATACAAACGCGATGTTATAGTACCTCTTGATGTTGAAGTGCCTGAAACCCTCGGTAAAGGCATAGCAATAGACGGAGCGAAATTACAGGTAATAGAAAGCGGAAAATCAAGTATATTTATGGATAATATATGGGACGTTCCGACTATTTTAGAAAGCCGTCATCATAGAGTTTACGCAGAATTTAAAGGTATTCCTGCAATGGGATATATGGTTTTTGAAATCAAGGGAAAGCCTGCTGAAATGCGTAAAAAGACGGGTATTGCCATAGGAAATGTACTTGAAAATGAAAAGATAAAAGCTAGCGTAAATCCTAATGGCACGATAGATGTTTTGTATAAAGAAACAGGTAAAGAATATAAAGGACTTAATTTCTATACATCACAGGGCGAAATAGGAAACGCTTGGAATCATAAAAGCCCTGAATTTGACAGGAAATATACAACACAAGGCACAAATGCAAAGATTTATGTAACGGAAAGCGGTGAATTGTCAGGAACAATCGTAACAGAATGTGAATTTGAAGTGCCTGAAAGCTGCGAGGTAAATCCGAGCGATATTTATACCAAAATACCGATTAAGACAACATATACTCTTGATAAAGACGCAGACTATATCAAGGTCAAGGTCGAGCTTACCAATAATGCAAAAGACCATTGGTTAAGGGTTAATTTCCCAACAGGCATCAAGACGGAATTTTCCTATTCCGACAGCCATTTTGATATAGTAAAACGCGCTATCGAAGTACCCGATTCAACAGGCTGGGTAGAGCAGGCATTCGGTATGCAGCCTTTAAGAACCTTTGCAGAGGTGACAGACGGCGAAAACGGAATTGCAATAATGCCGAAAGGACTTTTTGAGTATGAAGTCTTTGACGATATGACAATGGCACTGACTTTAATCCGTGCCTGCCGTATCAAACTTGCCGTATCGGAAGAAAAGGTAACAGAGCTTGAGGACGAGGGCGTACAATGTCCCGGAAACCGCAGCTTTGAATATGCAATCCACTTTAATAGTGGCGAAATTGCAGAGCTTCCGAACAAGGCGGCGGATATATTTGCAAATGTAAAATGTGCCGTATGCGGAAGAGGAAAAGGCGACCTGCCGCTTGAATCAAGCCTTTTTGAGATAGATAACAAAAATATTCATA